>NZ_JAVRBQ020000076.1:0-27821 GCF_034531215.2 Nostoc sp. ChiSLP03a | reverse complement strand
TTTATCGCGGCGTTGTTTTTGAGTGAATGAATGGACGCTACAAGAGAGATGCGATCGCGCTACAACGTGATTATTAAATGACAGTTAATCGTTTAATCCGAAATGCTGAGATAACTTCTTTATTGTAGAACTATCGCTCATTTTACATGCTGGGTGCTGGTTGTAAAAAAGCCCTTCTTCCCAATATGCCTGACTTTTAGGCACTGTTTTTATCCATTCAACACGGACAAGATACTCGGATTTATCCAGATCATCAGCATATTCATCCATTTTTGGGGAAACTAGTGGTACATCTAAGATTGGTACTTGTTGCCCATTAACCAATACGGTGAAGTCTTTTACACGTACAGCAGGATCTGTTACTAGACCAACGCCAACATAACCAATGTCGGGTATGTAGACGAATACACGCAACCCTAGAAATAGATTTTTTATAGAACCTCTATAGAATGTCCCAGTACCAGCAGAGACAAAACTATATCTTTGCCAGTCATCCCAGTTTCTATGTTCACTTTTACTACAATTTACATAATAATCACGACCATTCCAAGGTTCCTTATCTTTTTTCGACTTTGATTGACTGACTTCTTTTTCAGATTTTTTAGGGTGAGCGATCATCTTTGATCTAATAATTGGGGCATCTGAATTTAAACAACTATTTTGAGATTCAAGTGTAGGTGTCGTTTTAATAATTCTCTGAATATAGTCTTCTAATTCTTTTTTATTGACTTCACCACTACTTGACCATGAGTTCTCAAACCAGTTTTTAATTTCTTCAATGTAATTCCTTTCATCTAGTAAAATTGACATTTCTGCTTTCTGAGTGATACCCATTTTAGTTAGGTTTGCAGAACCTAATAAGCATAAATGGTCGCCAAAAACAACTTTTGCATGTAAATTCCTATAATCATGAATTTTGGATGTATTTTCAATGAGGAAATCAATGATTTCTTTTCTTTCTTTACCTTGAAAAGCACTAAGTCAAGCTTCTACATCAGAAATAATACGCCACTTGCCTGGATTGTGCAACAAGTTTTTAATATAACTAACATCAATATAGGGACAAGCTATTAGTAGTTCTTTACTATTACTCAGTTTATGAATAGCTTCATCAAAAGGTGAAAATCCACCATTTATACTTTCGTTGGTATGATATATCAGCTTACTATTCATAAAATATTAGGTTAAAATATACTATATCTCATAATGATATCAATCCTTTTTTGATTAACATCAGTGTTAATACATAATACAATAAATGCTAGATATATTCGTATGAGAACCTCAGATAATGTATAGACTCTTTCATCCGCAGCCGCAGCTATTTCCAATCTTCGTACTTCAAGCCATCAATACGGCTAAATTCACGGGTGTTGTGGGTGATAAGAGTGAGGTCATTTGCTAAAGCGATCGCAGGTGAATCTGCATTATGGGTGACTATTAGGGTTTTCAATCATTAATCCCTCACTTACAACTGCTGCATTCAACTCATTATCTGCGGATACAAAGGTAATAGGAGCTAATCCATTAGCAATGCAAATAGTATTAACTGCACGATCTACTGCTAGTTGAATAGCATCATAACCTCTTAAACCATAAGTTTCAGACAATACTATTCCAGAGTTAATAATATTTTCTGTAATTTCAACGATTTGATAATCTTTCTGTAAATCACTTTTGAACTGATTGCGTGTTATTGTTGCATCTGTAATGCTAATACTTCCACCACGTGCTCGCCTGGTAATTGCCGCTATAATTTCTACACTGGTTATTGCAGCAATAAATACCTCATTCTTGAGAGTAGGATCAAATAGCTCCAAAACCCAAGCTGATCCAGTTTCACTAATATAACGCTTAACCAATGCGCTACTGTCTATGAAGTAGATTGCCATCTAACGGCGTTCCTCAATGATAGTTTCAGAAATAGGCTTTCCCTCGACATGAATTAACCGTCGCTCAGTTATTGGTTCATAAACAGGATGTTTTATCTGCTTCACTAAGCCAGAATCGATTAAAGCTTGGTGAAATGCTGCTTGCTTGACTGTTTCTTCTTTATCAGCAAGATACTTTTGAATCGTCTGATTAAGCTGCTGAAGTTCTTCTATTTCAAGTGTCTCAAGCTGCTTGATTATCTGTTGGAGAGTTACTAGCGCCATAATTTTTTATTATCTTTTATCTTAATAACTTTTTTCCATAAATTATACCAAATTATCTAAAACTGGTATTACTTATGGGCAAACTTAACTCCGCTTATAAACTATTTCCATCCTCAATTTCTCAATCTCCAATTTCAAGGTTTCATTCTCCATCCTCAACTTAGCATTTTCCTCCCTAATCAACTCAACTTCATTTCTCTTACTCAACGCCTGATTAATCGCCAACTTTCGCATATCTAGCGAAAACCAACGCTGATAAGTTTGTGTATGAACCTGCACACTATGCCCTAAATTATCCGCCGCCGCTTTAATTGGGATTCCCAAAATATGCGCCCGAATTGCCCAAGCGTGACGTAAATCATAAGGTTTAAAATCTAATCCTATCTTGCGAAACCACCAACTAACTCGCTGTGTTAACGCCGTTATCTCAGCATGATTTGTGTTATCTTTTTTTGCGATCGCACTCCTTAACATCTCTAAATACTTCGGATTTCTTAAATCAAATTCCTCAATCCATCGTCTATGTAAAGGTAATGCTTCTCTTTCCCCAGTCTTACAATCTTTATGTACTTTCCATGTAAAATCTGTATTTTCTTGACTCAACCACCAATCAAGATCGGGATTAATAAAAAGTTCTCGTGGACGTAAACCAAACACTGCTAACATTCCATAAGTCCATCGCCAAAGTTGCCAACTATCTTGAACATTTTGATTAACTTGATTACCTCTGTTATGTTGATAATCTTCAAACTTGATAATTCCCTCAGTTATTTCCGTATCTGTAGGTATATTTCGGGAGTTATTCTCAGGCACTTTGGAATATTTAGATAAATCAATTTCGATATTGAATGTCACACAAAATGCTGCGATCGCTCTGGCGGCATTATATTTAGCCCATTCTTTGTCAATTTGCTCAATTGAACCGATCAGATTTTCAGCAGTTGCCAAATCTTGATGATTGGTAAATCTCTTGGTGCGGGAAAAGTAATAAAAAAAAGTATGTTCGCTTTTAATTGTACGTTTATGAGTTTTAAAATACTCCTCTTCAAATTTTTCCAGTAATTCTCCTATAGTTTTAAAATATTTTTTAATTGCCTCATTTCCTAAATATTTATCATTCCATTCAAAACTTTTCCTAGCGATTAACTTCCCTAATTCATAAGCTTCTTCCTCAGCCGTCTTGAGTCCATCTAAGTTAGCGGGAATATTCAAGCTGAGATTGTATTGCTTTCTCCCAGTACCGTTGCTGTCTTTGTCTCCCGGCTTAATTGGTAACGTCGCTCGTAATTGCAGACTTCCATTCGATTCTCTAATTGTCACCTTTGCTTTTGCAGACTTCAAACGCAGATTAACTTTCTCTAATTCCAGTAGTACTTTCGTTCTCATGTGTTCTTTTTGCTGCTGTACTTGCAGAGATGAGCAAAAAAACAGGCGATTGTTTAATCGCCTTGGCTCAGGACATCATTGAAATGATGCGTAATATCATATCCGCTTGATTGCTTATTAAACCCGAAGAACCCCACCCCGCCAAACCTACGCTTTGTTCCCCCTCCCCGCAAGCGGGGAGGGGTTGGGGGTGGGGTTCTTTTATTATGGGTAATTTGGCGGACATGATATGAGTCCTGAACCGAATTATGCTGTCTTTTTAGCCTATATTTAGGCTAAAAATAAATGTGTTCTCAGAAAACAATGTTTATCGCTGACAGTGTTTACTGCAAACATTAGATAGTAGAAAAAAATTAAACCACAAAAAGGATTACTCCGAACCTAGCGATCGCTCTTACAATTGATATAATGCAAGGTTTTTTGGTGGCGGTAGAAAAAAGAGCCTATTTCTAGCCTAAATGCAAGTTGCAGGGTTATATAATAACAATCGGTTTTGATGCTTTAAACAGTATAACTCTTATGGAGTATGGGTTTTAGATTTTGCTTGCATTTTGCTTTAAGAAAAACTGTAAAATAAAAGACTATTTTTAATGACGATTTTTTAGATTAAATGGTGCGATCGCCTCAACTCGATAACACGCCACTGCATATTTAGAGATTGTGTGTGAGATGCACAATAAATAAACCGTTGTAGCGATAGCTAAAAGCAGGAATAATTCATCTGGGGTATGTCTGTCTAACCTAAATACACCTTAACGTTCCGACTGAGCGGCTGCAAGTAACATTGGCGATGCACGAGGATGATTTGTCAGTCCGCTCCAATCCGTTTTTTAGACCTCAGCGATTGAAGATACATTAACAATCATTTCTTTCTATACGATACAAGCTGATCGGTACACCGTCTGACCTCAAAACATAGAGCAACTTAAGCTGCGTAAACTCATAACTGAAAACTACGCGGCATATATCTAAATCATCTACTGGCAAACCCGAAAGCATTGTATCTAGCATGGCTGGAACAAAAGTAAAGAATCCATCTAAATCGTTTTGAGATGGATTTGTAATGACTACATTTACTTCAATCGTCCTACTAGCATCGCTATTGACAAAAATGACAAAAAACTGAAAGTTGAGCAGATTTTCCCTCTGCTTCAAAGATTTTTTCTCAAAGATATTCTTCAATTTAAGCTTCAGCTTTTCGTATAAATCCTCGCCCAATTTTGAGAAAAAGCCGTTTGATATTCCTTGAAGAGCGAATATCCCAAAGCCAATTATCAGTAACGATATAGGCTCTACAGAGTCTTCATGATAAACTCGGTTGCGATCTTTAGCCCCAAGCTCTCGCAATTCTTGATATATATCTGCTACATCATCATCTTCCTCAAAAGTTTGATTGCCGAGAACTAGAAAGTTATCTACTTCCTCAGCACGAATCTTTATAGACTTATGGTTTTTGGGAAGTAAATCAAGATTGTCAGATTCTTCAAAAATCTCTGCTTCGCCCTGAAGTAAATGAGTTCCATCATCAAGCACTATCACTTTAGCAGAAACCACCCTTCCAATAGGAGGGTTACGAATATCATGCTCGATCGTCAGTGGAATATATTCCTCATTGTACTGTTTTGCAGATTCTACAATTACTTCAGGTGGAGTTAGAACTTGGTCGATGACTCCTGATCGAGCTATTATCATTTTAACTTTTCGCATATTAGACTCTAATGGTAGATATGTAGCCCAAAAAAACATCTAGACTAACCTATTTTATCGAGATTGAGAAGTCTAACTACTTACTCGGAAATTTTTCGTATAATCATTTGCTTAATGACGATATGTAAGTATCAGTGTGTGAGATCACAAGAAGTGACCCGTTGTACCGATCCCCTTTAGAGATTGTGTGTGAGATACATAAGAAGTAGACGTTGTAGCGATCGCCCTCACTCGGCAATAAACTAGGTGATGTCTACGACGGGCTGCGCCTACGCATTAAACCATCCAATCCTTTATTAACAATCCGGGTACTTTGCCCAAATCCCGATGATTGCGCGTCAATAAAACTAATTTACGAGATAGTGCGGCGAATAGCCTCTCGTAGACATCGCAGTAACATTCCTTATCATTCCCCGCAGATAATGCAAACTTAACCGATCACTTCTATGCTTCGGCTTCAATACCTTGTTGTGCTGGGGATTCTAGAACTTTTGTCTGCTGCTCTTTATACTGTATAAGGTGGGGATATTCTTTCTGAAGTTGAATATAGTAATTCACTAACTTCTGGGGGTTGTGTCCATTCTCTAGAGATATAATATGGCGAATTTTACGTATTTGGCTAATTGCCTCATCATTCTTCGTCATTTTGCGCTCCTATCAACTCTAACGGCGTAACTAGCGTTGGAACGTATAACCCCAGCATAACGTTCAGCCGTCGGATATGCCCAAATTTATTGGCATTTGCCAAGTGACGACAATTCCAAGTTAAGAGAAAATCACATTTATGATAGGAAGCTAGGGCAAGATGTAGCGCATCTCCAAGTGGATCTTTGGGCATCAGTTGTTGCTGAATATACACTTCAACGATTTCAGCAACCACTGATTCAATCGGGACAAATAACAAGCCACTAATCAGTTTTATTGCCTCGTTCTTTCCAGGAAAGTTACCTCGATTGAGTTCATCCAGCACTGCAAGACTAGTTACAAGCACATAGTTGTCACTATGACTCCACCATTCCCGTGTCCAGTCCCGCCGCGCCACCATATCAGGTTCAGTACGTGCCTCGTAATAAAAACTGGGAATGGAGGTTTCAATGTAAACTTTTGGTTTCATTGCGGTAAGAAGTGACATAAATGAACGGCTTGACTATCTTTGTTAATGACTGATATTGCAGTATTATTGTGTTTAATTTAACACCTAAGCGATATCTACGGCGGGCTGTTCGGTATCGCCCTCACTCGACAATAAACTAGGCGATGTCTACGACGGACTGCGCCTACGCATTAAACCGTCCAATCCTCAATTAACAGTCCGGGTACTTTGCCTAAATCCCGATGATTGCGCGTTAATAAAACTAATTTCCGAGATAGTGCGATCGCTTTTAATAACTAAATCATTGCGGATTCATCCGAATCAAGTCTGTCAAAATACTATCCAAACTGCCGTTAACTTGAATGCGATCAATCTTCTCTGCAATCCGCTCTAATACTTCGAGTTCCTTTAGACGCAATGCAACGGGGTTATCCTCCATCACTTTAGCAGTGTTTAGCATACTGCGAGTAGCAGCAGTTTCTTCTCTACGCCTGACTACGTTTGCTTGAGCGGCTTTTTCTGCCTCGACTACCTTGCTCAAGATAGTCTTAATTTCACCAGGTAAAATAATATCTTTGACACCGACAGAATCTACTTCAATTCCATATTCTGCGGCTTTCTGGCGAATGTATTCAGATATACTTCTATCAATTGCACCTTTATCTTCTAATAAAGTATCTAAGTTACGTTCGCCGACTGCACCACGCAAAGCAAACTGTAATTCTTTGTACAAATAACCAGAAATATCTGATAACCCGTTTTTTGCCCTCAATGGGTCGAGTATGCGAAAGCCTGCGGTCAAGTTTAACCGCAGAGGTACTTTATCTTTAGAGAGGATGTCTTGACCGGATACTTCCATATTTTGCAGTCGGAGGTCAATGGTTTCGGTTTGAAAAGAGCGGCCAAATAACCACCAAGCGTGTACTCCTGGCGATCGCAGTCCTTGAAACTCTTGATTAATGTATACTAGTCCCACATGTTGGGCGGGAACTTGGCAAATATGCAAACAGTTGCGACTGAGCAATTTCACTTCTGTTGAACCTTCAACCAACTCAGCCACTAAGTTAGGCTGTAACTGAGCATCAGTGCTGATGTCGAGAATTTCCACTGCAACACCCTGCCAAAATAACTTCCGGGTGGTGGGTGGCAAAATCGAAATCACTTTCCCTCGATATCGCACAATTGCAACTTGCGAAGTCTGTAATTGCACGGTTTCACAGTAAGCAGCTATAAAGTCGGGATGTTTTTCAATGAGTACATCTTCTAGGGGAAAGTCTGGGTTAGGGATAATCCGACTGAGAATTCGGACTGTAACATCTCTATCTACCGACCAAAAAGCATACTCTCCTGGTTCTAAAGGTCGCACAAAATTATTTTGCAGATATAGTAAACCAATCTCATACTCTGAGATTTGGAACTTCTTCACTCCATTCAACGCAACTGAGCGCAATTGCTGTACAAAGTAACTAGGTAATTCTAAGCTTTCTTCCAAGTTGAATATATGAGACTCTACTTCAATAAAACCACGCCAAAAAGCAATCAATTTATTTGGTGCAACGCTTACCCAATTCTGACCGTAGCGGACTAATGCAACTTGATTGAATGCGGTTCTGATAATCAATAAGTGTTCTTGTAGTTCGGCTTGGTGATTTCGCAACAACAGTTCTAGGTTTTCAATTTGAGCTAGTGGCTGATTGAGGTCATAAATTTTTACTTGCCAATGCCGACCTAAATATGTATGTGTACCAGGTTGCAAAATTTTCTTAAAATCACTGCGGTGATATAAGATGCCGATTTCGTTAGGTTTGATATAAAACGTTTGCCACATAGTAATTTGCATAAATAATTTGTGTGATAGCTGAAGTAAGCTAGGCGATGCCTGGGTTGGGCGTAGCGATGTCTACGACGGGCTACGCCAACGCAACTAGCTAAGAAGATTTGATAAAAACATTTATAACCTTGCTTGAACTAAAGTACCACCTGTATATCACAGTTTTAGTACGGCAACAGTCCGAATTTATCTTGAGGTTCTTAGGTTTTATAACCCTATAAACAAAGGCTAAAGGATTGGTTTTAGCTATTTGTATTATTATACTACAAAAATATTTATACCAATTTTAAAAAAGAATGCGACAGATACATACGGACATACCTTTGTTCTGTCTAGCTTTCCTAATTTTGAATTTTGTTAGCGCCGGCGGCAAGCGAGTCCGCGAGCGTCATTTTGAATTTTGAATTGATATTACTCTGCCAGTGCAGGTTTTTACAGTTCCGGTGCGGGCAAAAGCTTCTCCAAAGCTGGATTAAGATTGCTGTTACTTTTCCCAAATTGCTCAATGGCAATCTAAAAAAAGAGAACCGCGCTCAAATATGCCGTTCGCTTTGCCAATCCAGAATCCCCAAAGGAAAACCAGATGTAGGAAAAGGAAGGAACATACTCAAGTTAGGGAGAGATACAGTTGCGCTAGCTCCTTGACTGTTATAAATACCTGCATGACAGAGTAGAAAAAACAAAAAGTTTTTTGATTGGGTCTTTTTGAATACCCAATAATTCTGCGGCCTTGTCCCTAACAAGGTGCCCGTACCCAGGGCGAGGGTTTTTGCCCGAAAGTATAGGAATCGAACCTACAACTAATCGGCGATACACCGATCGCTCTACCAAATGAGCTAACTTTCATGGTGAAATAGTTGAAAGTACTGGGCGGTATACGCTATTACCAGAGGTTAGCGTACCAGTTGGGTATACAGAACCCAAACTACAGCTTTGTGACTTTGTTACTATCCCGGTTCAAATTTAACACAGGAAAAAAGTGAAAGGGCGAATTATATCCGCTCTGGCTTTTATTTGCTCAGGTACGCCTAAATAAACCTTTTCTAGCAAAATAAGCAGCTTTAAAAACGTACTTCATCTGTTTGGGAGTCACCATATTTCTGCTTGATACGTTCCACGCTTGACTTAAATTCTGCACCTTTGGTCGGGTTAATCATTGCTACATAATTTGCAAACCCGGTAATTGCGGCAATTAAATTAGTTGATTTTCCCCAAGTTTTTCCTGATAAACCTTCTTGTTCTATTTGATATAGAGTTGCGCGAAAGGCTTTTAATGTCTTTTTAGATATATTTAATTGCTTATTTACAATAACACCTGTTACTTCCTGCTGCACTGATTTACCGGAAATCTTGGTTTTATTATCATTAACAGTAAAACCTTCACTAGTAATAATAAATTTAGTGTTTTTAATCAAATTAGATATTTGAGACGATGCATTCCCAGAAGCAGAAAATGTTAAATCGTCAGCGTATCGCGTATAGCAAAACCCAAGATTTTCAGCGATCGCAGCAAGACGACTATCGAGATTACGGCAAACTAGATTAGAAATAGCCGGACTTGCAGGCGAACCTTGAGGTAAATGGCGGTTTTCTGAAGCTGTATTGTTAATTTGTCCATTTATTACTATTTCAGCAGTCGTACAAATCAAACTGAAAGTTGTCGCCGTAGATTCTGAATAACCAAACCCAGAAAATAATTCTTTGACACGTTTGTAAGAAATTGACTGAAAAAAATTCTGTAAATCAATATTGACTATTACATTTGCACCAACATGTGGTTTGGCATTGGTGACTATCGAACGATTTTTACAAAAGCCGTGCGCTGCATTGTGAATTTCTAATTTTTCTAAAATATTATCTAGAATCCACCTTTGAGCAGCTTTAAGTTCGGGCTTTGGTGCAGAAATAATTCTATCTCCACCTACCTTTTTTGAAATTTTGAAAGGGAGGTAATGTCTAGTTAGGGATGTACTAGTTGTTAAAAAGCGCAGTTTTTCTAAGCTTATTCCCATTGCAAAGGCTATTTCTTCGGCAGTATTATATTCAGCTAAACCATGCGATGCCTGCGGCTGGCGTAGCGATCGCAAAAATGCTAAATTATCAGTTTGCAACTTTTCTAGATTATTTTCAGCCGCTAATGGGGTAGTGCTTAGATTTTTGCTGGACATAATACAAAAGCTTTTTTTTACTCTGCAAGTGCAAGTGTTTACAGTTTAGGTGTGGGCAAAAGCTTCTCCAAAGCTGGATTAAGATTGCTGTTACTTTTCCCAAACTGCTCAATGACAATCTAGAAAAAGAACCGCGCTCAAATATACCGTTCAATTTACCAATCTAGAATCCTAAAAGAAAACTAGATGTAGAAAACGAAGGGACATACTCAAGTTAGGGAGAAATGCAGTTGCGCTTACTCCTTGACTGTAGCTACCGAACATTACCCTTACGAGTAATGACCGACAGCAGAACACTGCACCGCAGAGTTGAGAAAATGAGGGGTCTCGAATCTGTTAAGATCCGTACCATATTGGCTACCTTGGAAGGGTATTGTCTTTTAACCCGGACAGGGTTCTGGGTGAAAGTATAGGAATCGAACCTACAACACATCGATTATGAGTCGATTGCTCTACCAGTGAGCTAACTTCCTGGGGTTTGATACAGGACTCGAACCTGTGACCAATCGATTATGAGTCGATCGCTCTACCAACTGAGCTAATCAAACGATGGTATAGTTTAAAGGACTCGGCGGTATACGCTTATGCAAAAGCTTGGCGCACCAGTTAGGCGTATAGAACCTAAACTATAGCTTTGTAACTTTGTTACTATCCCGCTCCAAATTTAGCATAAAGGAATTGGGCATTGGGAGTGCTGCCCCAAATATGCAACGCCCAAACAACCTGTGCATACACACCAAGATATCTCGACAGTCCGCTCCAAAAAAGCATAGTGTTTTCTATCTTTAAAGAAGTTTGAGCAATTATTCTTGGGCTTTAGTCTGGGAAAGCTAGACCAGTCATGGGGTCGCGAATATACAACCCTAATGTGAGGCTACGGATAGCTTCATCCCAAACGGGTATTAGTTGCTCTGCTTGATCTGCCCAATAATCGAATGTAATCAAGCATTGAACATTCGACCCCAAACCAATGCAAGTCCGCGAAAAAGCTTCCCGTGGTTCTTCTTGAGTGTCAATGAACTTCATCTCTGTCCAGACAATTCTGGCAGTTTGACGCTTGACGGTAATAATTTCTCCTCTCTCAATGACGTTGCGGCTGTCGTCTTCCAAGACTTTCTTCAAGGTGGATTTGAGCGGAAACTGGCTCCAGTCATTGGGTGGCAGGCGATTAAAAGATACTTCTAGACAGCAATCATCGTTAGGCGGTTTTTTATCCATGAACTTGAAGGATTTCTCTTGTGGCTCAAAAACCCAACTTTGGGGAACATTCAAGCGAACAGCGCCTCGATCTGCTACAAAAATTTTGTAACCTGATGGAGATTCCCAACGATGATCGGGTTTGAGTTCAAGCGTTTCTTTTATCCACTGAAGATTGCTTTTTTTTCGCTTTGCCATAGTGTTTCTGCATTTTCTGCTGAACAGGGCGACGCGGAATAGCCCATCATAGACATTGCCCTTTTTGTTAATGTTATCAAATTGTTAGGATTTTGAATAACTATTATATTAAATTAATCAGATTTTAGGGATTTTATATCAAGCAATCTAAGGTAACGGTAACGTTGTGATTAAAGTTTCAGCTTTTAGCATTAAAATTTTAGCAGCTGTATTCATGGTTATGGATCATGTGTGCTATTTGCTAATGCCGGAGTTAGTAATCTTGCACTTATTGGGGCGATTGAGCTTTCCCCTCTTTGCCTGGCTTCTGGCTGAAGGCGAAAAACATACCCATAATGTACACCGCTATGGGAGGAGACTATTAATTACAGCAATAATATCTCAACCAATCTACACTATTGTTTTCCAGAGCTTATCACTTAATATTCTGTTCACGCTTCTTCTTGGACTTGTGATGTTGCGCTTAATAAAGCGTTACTCACAATTATGGCAGCAATTAATAATTATCGGCTTGTGTGCAGTAGTTGCCGAGGGCTTGGGCGTTGAATATAGAGTATATGGGATTGCAGTAATTTTCTTGATGTCCCTAATAGACAAACTCAAACCCCAAGTATGGTTGCTCTACTGGTGCTTTTTTCACTTTATTTTAGTAACTCTATTTATAAGTGATATAGTGCAATATTGGGCAATTATTGCAGGATTCATTGTTTTTCAATTCAATGGAAAACAAGGTTCACGAGCTAGATGGTTTTATGTGTTCTACCCGGCTCATTTAATTATTTTAGGTATAATCAATTATTTAATCCAGTCTAAATAGGATTAACTATCTGTATTGCTCTACAGATAACCTTAATACAATTGGCTTCACGGATTGAGGCAAAGTAATCCTTTAACTAAACAGCGATCGCATAAGAAAGCTGGTATCCAATCCTTTAAAATCAATAAGGGCTGGCAGTGAGGCGGACAAGAATTTTGCTAGATTATTTTTTTAGGCTTTGCTATAGTGTTTTTGCTTTCTCTGCCGAAGAGTACGTGGGCGTAGCCTGTTGTTGACATCGCCCAGATTATTATCAGCGATCGCGCAATGCACCATTGCATATATAGCTAACTCCTTAAGCAACGCCGTAATCTGTGTACTGCCTTTTATAAGGAGGCTGCAATCCCAAAACGATGTCATTTTTGGGAACACCCATCTTGACTAACTCCTCAGCAGGATTCTGATCTGTTAAGTTCTGCTGAAGCCATATTTTTCCGTTTTTAATGTCAAAATGGATAACACATCGATAAATGCGGTCGAATTCTTGCCAACCCACATTCATCCACTGATAATGATCTCGCTCTGTATCGAAGATGAGTTGAGCCTCGACCTTATCATCTGAAACATCGTCATTGGCATAACGAGTAAGCAAAGTCTGAATATACTCTCGATACTTAGCTATTTTATCCATTGCACAATCACCTCATTCACTGGATCGTAGACAACTAACAAAACTTGATATATTTGTACTACTGTCTGCGTGAACTCAAGTTGAAAGAAAGTTCGATAGGCATCTACTGGAACTGCCAAATATAATACTCGCTCAGGCTCAGTTGCTTTTAGCGCCAAGCGATAACTGAGGAATTGACCTAAAGCCCCGTAGAAATCTGTAATTGCAGAAGGATTCAGAAAGCTCTTAATCTCGACTGCTATTTTCTCACCTGCTCTCTCGGCTGCAACCAGTCTTTCTGCACCCAAATCAATCTGAAAGTTGACGTTACCAAATTTAAATTTGAGTGGATCATCTGTAATTACCCATTGCTCTTTTTGTAGAGCTTGCTTAACTGCTTCGTGAAAAATGTCCTTTGCTGACACAGATAAAATTAGATACTTCTACACTCATGATGGTACTCTTTTTGCTGAAAAAGTAAACGCCTCTACTATTTTGACCTCTAAGTTTTCGCCAGTCTGCTCAAAAGACTAAGCGATCGCTCACTTTACTAATCGTATCAAACTTGCCAGTAATAGAGTGTGTTCTCGTGCAGCACAATGCACATTATAGGAGGGATGCGATTATACTTTAAGCTAAAATAATGAACTTATATTAGCCAAATACTTTTGGTTTTTTCGGTTGTGCTAAAAAGGTTGAGTCTTCATGGTACATAATATATCTGCCCTCACCAGGAACCTCCGGGTAGTCGAGACGTGGTACGTGTCGCAAGTCAATCATTACATTATTTGGCAGGTTTCATCTAAGTCTTTAACCGCACAAATGAATAGACCTCTTGCATAAGTCGAATAGACCCCCCTTAATCCCCCCTTATAAAGGGGGGAAACTTGAAATATTGCCCCCTCCCCAACACATCGGGGAGGGTTGGGGAGGAGTGATTCAAGGATTTTTGCAAGAGGTCTAATGATTGGTAAGGTTTCTGAAAAACTTTGTGATCTACGGAGCCTGAATTGTGATAGAACAACTAGGATCAGGAGCGGAGCTTTTATCAAAAATAAACGTAGCAAGGATTCTTTGACGACCTGGTATATAAGGGCCACCCAACTCATGCTGATTATTATCTTGGATGCTTGCATCTCCGGTAGTGATTTGTGTTAGAGCCCCCTCGTCATCGTAATAAATATTTGCTTTATTACCGCCGCGATTACGTCCCTTGTCAATTTTATAGTTGATTCTTACTACTGGGCCTAGAAATTTTCCGGAGGGAGTGTGATCGATTACAATTGTGCCTGTAAAACCTCCTTTACTACATGAATAGTAACTAATAACGGCATTAGCCGTAGTTGGAGTTAAAGCAATGCCACTGCAAGCAATAGCCATTGCTACAGTACCAATAACAAAACGGTTTGTAGCCTTTCTAATTTGATAAACAGTTAAAGTATTAATCATTTCTGACTTCCTTTTTGATTAAGTTATACTTTGCATTAATTAAATTAAAATCAATAAATACCAGAAAATTTTAATGCTAATACAAAACTTCAAAAAACATATTTGCAGCAATGATCATCGCCAAAAAGAATGTTGAAGATGATTTAAGAACCTCTCTACAAACAGCAAACTCGTAAATTTAATCAGTGGGATACATACTGCTTGCTTCAATTGTTAGCTTTTTATCAGTGTCTAGCTCTACATCATTAATACCCACAGGTGACAACATCGCCAAGCTTGTGTCCTGAAAGTAACATCTTGACTGCAATCGCTCGTTTTACCTCACGTTTGTCTTGGCTGTGTTCGATAAACTCTGTTAGCGATCACATCCACATTACTACTAGCCCTTCTTAGTCGCAAATATTACTTACATTTGTCTTCTGTATTTTCTCACGAATCATTCAGGATTACTATATCTAATAGACACATTTAGACATAATACAAGCTGTATTTAAGCGTTATGCTTTGCGATCGCACTACCATCACAACGATCAAAGCTAGCTATTGCAGTACAAAAATATGCATAAAGTCGAATTTAGTTAACAAAATAAGCTTTTACTTACTCAAAATGCCTTATGACTTATTCATTTTGGTGTTTTCCGCAAGTAAAATCAGCTTTGACTTACTCAAAATGCCTTATGACTTACTCATTTTGGTGTTTTCCGCAAGTAAAATTAGCTTTGACTTACTCAAAATGCCATTTAACTTATTTATTTTGGTGTTTTCCGCAAGTAAAATCAACTTTGACTTTCTCAAACCCCAGTTTGCTTTCTCATTTCAGTAGTTAGCGCATTCATGACAACGATCGCTATGTAGCAAAAACTATTACAGATTTGCCGGAATTCTCTCAAGCTGATCTATACAGAAATTTTTTAAGGTAAAGAATATTAACCGTACTATATTTTTAGGTGTAGATTATGGCTCGGAGAAAAAGAACTTCTGTAGTGTTAGAAAAAGCAGTGCGCCGTGCGGCTAGCATAAACTCAATTGATCCGAGGTTAGATTTAGGCAATGGACTTACCTTACCTGCTTTCTCAACTCTGATCGAGACGATGCGATCTAAAGAAAATGCTTACAATAGTGCCCTTTCCAGCTTGGATAAGTTGTATCGGGAAATGCTAGAAACAGAAAGCGAGTTGGGAGATATGACAGAACAAATGCTAATGGCAGTTGGAACTCGATATGGCAAAAGCAGTGTTGAGTACGGTATGGCGGGAGGAGTTCCTAAAAATCAGCGTCGTAAGAGACAGCGAGGAAAGTCACCAATCAATGATGAGCAACCGTCATTCGTTGCCAGTATGGAGAGCAACAATGGAAAGAAACCAGCAGTGACAACTTAATATGTGCTATTCTATGCAAAATTTTTTCAAGCAAAAATGATTCTTACGGATTTAAAGTAGTTATCAAAATATGGCAGCTATAACTGCGATCGCTAATCTTGTAAGTTAGGGAGCCACTGCATTGTTATCCCCAATTAATATCACCTGCTTTGCTTGCCGTTATCAAATTATTGTTTAACAAATTTCTAGTGCGATCGTTGCTCTTGTAGATTGGGTTGACGGTAGAAAGTATCGACTTGCAAAAGTCAATTTTCTGAAAATGAAACCAGAGATGGATACAGATAAACACTGATGATTTATCTGTATCCATCTATGATACCTGGGAATTAAACGATTAGACTTGTTGTATTTCTGGACGACCATCTTCAACCACAAATGAAGCCCGCTTACTAATTGTGCCAAATGGAGTTGTGACGTTTGATAAAACTAGATAGTCTGTTTTGCAGGTTGTGGGAGTCAGCGCACAGCGAACATACCCCCGTTGACTGTTGAAGAACTTAATGTGTGGGTTATCGGGTAAGTAAGCTTCAACATTTGGGGTGGTATCTGCCCCATCTCCACCAGAGGTTATTGAAGTACAAACAAATTCACTCCCGACTGTAGCAGATTCTGGATTATTAAAGTCAGCCTTTAAATTCATTGCCCAGTTGGAATGGATATCGCCTGATAATACGATTGGATTAGATGGTTTGCGCTGTTCTAAGAAACGCATGAGGCGATCGCGGGAAGCCACATAACCATCCCACTTATCCATGCTATAGGTTCCGCCTTTTCCTGGTTTCATGTCTATCTGAGCAACTACAACTTGCTGGGCTAAAACATTCCACTTAGCCTGTGAGTTATCTAAACCATCATATAGCCAATTTTCCTGACGCTTGCCAGTAATCGTTGCATTCGGATCTAAATTTTCTGGACAACGTTCTTTAGTACCATCACCACATGGCTGATCGGTGCGATATTGGCGGGTATCTAGGACATGGAAGGTGGCTAAGTTACCAAAGTCGAGCCGACGGAAAAGTTGCATATCGGCACCAACAGGACGCGAAAAGGGGCGCAGTGGCATATGTTCGTAGTAAGCCTGATAGGCAGCAGCCCGTCGTTGGAGGAAGATTGCCGGATTCTGGTCTGGTTCAGTATCGACTTCCGAGATGTCGTTGGCATAGTTGTTTTCCACTTCATGGTCATCCCAGGTAACAATCCAGGGAAACGCTGCATGAGCTGCTTGCAGATTGGAATCAGTTTTATAGAGGGCGTGACGGTTGCGGTAATCTTCCAAAGTCACAATTTCTGCACTGTTATGCTGTCTGGGGCGATTCTTTGAAATTCCTCCTTCATAGATGTAGTCGCCAACATGCACAACTAAGCTGAGGTCGTCCTGGGCAAGATATTTGTAAGCAGTATAGTAGCCCTGCTCATAGTTCTGACAAGAGACAAGGGCAAAGTTTAATTTATTTAAGTAGCCACCTGCTAGAGGAGCTGTACGAGTGCGGCCAATAGGGCTAGCATCTTGACCGACAATAAACCGATACCAGTACCAACTATCAGGTTGCAGTCCCTCTACCACAACTCGAACTGAGTGAGCTAGTTGTGGAGTTGCAAGTACCGTACCTCTGGAGACAATACGCTTCATATCGGGATCGGTAGCCATTTCCCAGCGAATTGGCACATTAGCAGGTGGCATTCCACCTCCATTTAAGGGTTCGGGAGCTAGACGAGTCCAAATCACTACGCTAGTAGGATAGGGATCGCCTGACGCTATACCCAAAGTGAAAGGATAATTAGAAAATCTGCTTCTAGCGATCGCTCGTCGATCGGAAAATTGGTTAGCGATCGCCAAACCAGACAATGCTCCTGCCCCGATAATTAAGTTGCGTCGTTTGATTCGACTGTGTAGGAACTGCTCAAAATTCCGGTAATCTACCATTTTCTACTCCTGACTAACAGGTAAGTTAAAACGCAGCAACAGCTAACACGAAGAAGGCAGGTGGTCTTAGGCAAACTTCGTAACTAACTCCCTTACCAAAATCAGGTTTTAATTCCCAATTTTTTCTGGCATCAATGTATTAGATGTTGTTTTGCCAAATAAAAGCATATTACTAAGAGATTAATCCTTGGCAAAGAAAGCGTTAATATCAACTTAACCAAGATTAGATTTTAATCTTTTTCATTGATGCTACTTTTTTCTTAATTATCCAACCAAAACTACAAGCAAAGAGAGCGCCAACTAAAGGTGTAGGTTCAGGTACTTTTGTATAGGAGACTCTACCTGATATGGGTTTAGCATCTGGAGAAGTTCTAGAGAAAATTGTCAAATCCTCACCAATGATTTCGTAACTTATAGAACTGGAAGGATTAGATTTATTGTTAAACAGATAGTCTAATGCTAAAGATGTCTGTCCGGTTGAGAACGTAGTTGGAAATACTAGAGGAAATTCTGGATATTTGGTATCATCTTTTTCAGTGTAAACGGTAGAGTCACCATCAAATTGGAAAGAGAGTGACTTAATGGCGGCTACGGGATTATCTTCATTACTAAAAGTTGAGTCATCAAAGCTAAAAAAGCCATTTCCCTTTGTTACAGGACTATCAACTGTGAAAGCATAATTAATAATTGCAGCAGATACAGATTTGAACTCTACAGTAGCAAAACCTAAAGTCAAAGTAGCAGCAAAAACTAATTTTGGAACAATTTTCATTTCAGTTTTCCTCACCATAAACTTCTGTAAGCAATAGACATTGCAAGGTATATAAGCAGTTTATTTCTAAATTGCTGATTTTCCAGATGGGTATTCATCACTGATTATAACAGTGATAAAAATCAATACTTTTTCCCTTTTTGAGAAAAAGAAACTACTCTTCAAATAATTGAAGTCGCCCTATTTTAAAATTATGAGTTTAAGCGGACTTTAATTAAAGGTAAAATAAAATAGAATTTAAGTTAGCGAATAAAAGATTTAGCAGTTAACTAAAACATTTATATTCAACTGGCGACTGGCGAACAGGTGGCGCTCTCTGGGGATAAGGGGTAATGGAGACTGGTTGTACTGGAAATTGGGAGGATGAGTATATATTCATATCTCACCCTAAATGTTGTGTAATTATACTACTGATTGAAATGCAGAATGTGGATTATAGAGACTTGAGCCGTTCTACGCCACCCCATATTTCAAAGAACCGTTTAGTTTCAGCTTCTATTTCTGAAATTGTTCTTGGCTGTCCATTTCCAGAACCCGGAAAAACAATATAAACGATATCCTTGGGAATTCCTCGCTTGACTCTTGATTGTACTAATGGCTCGTTTCCAACAGCCTGAGACAAAGCGATTGAACCCTCTCCAATCTGGTTTTTAGGGCCAACATCAGCATAAATTGCAAAAGCGAGTTTTTCATTGCTAGTGTTATAAACAACTGCCAAATCTCCTAATTTAACGCCTGTAGCTTTTCTAAAACCATCATTTCCTGGAAGAACAATATACGGAATCTTTATTGAATCAACATAGCGGCGTGGATCTTGTTTAGCAAATCCAGAGTCGCATAATGCAGTTGTAGAAATATAGTATCCAGGATATGGATCGGTACTGCCTTGAATAAATGGATTGCCGTTTTTATCTACAGCTAGCGCCCACCAGTTATCTGAATACCCAGCATTTGCCAAAAAATCAATCCCTTTATCTGCGGGGTGATAAGCATTAGGCGCACCATCAGCATTAATGCTCATCCCTGCTTCATAGAAAAATGCAGATTCTCCATTTGCCTGGAGAATGGGAATTTCACCAATTTTAATCACAGTCTTGAGCGAAAATTTTGTGACTGGACTCAGTAATTTTTGAGCGACAAAACCTTCTAAAGTTTTTCCTTCAATAATAGTTGCAACCTTCCACCACTTCTCATTATCCGAATTTTGAATTTTAGATACAATATATCCTTTGGGAAGAGATGCTAATTGATTAGCTTCATCAACAATCGGTGCTGAACGTATATTCAAACTATCTGAGATTACTTGAAATTGCTGCATAAACTACTCCAAATTTAAAAGTTGAACTCATCAAAATACATTGGAAAAACCAAATTCTGTGCTGATGCGATCGCTAATATCTAGAATTAAACTCTAATTTTTTTATGTCGCGTCAGCTGGGCGGGCAATACCTGATTTTCTTGCTTTGAAGCAAGGCAAATACACGAGAAAGAACTTCTGCAACGCTCCCTAAATCTAAATGTCACTTACTAAATCGCTGGATTTCGATCCCCGACTGCTTGCAGACACCCAGAGGGTGGAAGTTGGGGATCTGGGCAGCAATTTTTGCCTAAGAAAGTACCATTCCACCCTAAAGCCGCCTTTGACTTGAGAAAAAAATTTCAACAAATGTGAGTATGCGAACATCTTGGGAACTATAGAAGCAAATCAAATCAGCACAACTTTCAGCTTCCAGCAATGAAGACTCCCTATCTCAGCAAAGCTAAGGCGTTCCCATTACAGATTGTTCTTATTGTTCCCTTCCTAATCCAAATTTTTGCAGCGGTTAGTTTAGTGGGTTATTTGTCTTTTAAAAATGGACAAAGAGCAGTTAACGACCTAGCCCAACAGTTGATAGATCGCACCACCGATGTCGTGGATGAACACCTAAAGTCTTATCTTTCCATTCCACAAACCCTTAATCAGATCAACGCAGATGCTATTCACAGGGGACTATTGAATGTGGGCGTGGGCGCAGCCGGCCGTAGGCATCGCCAAACCCTTGGCAAGTATTTCTGGGATCAGATGCAGGCTTATGACCTAACTTATATTGGTTTTGGACTAACAACGGGTGAGGGGCTGGGAGTCGCTCGTTATGATGGCAAAACTATTACCATTGATGATTGGACTGCCAAGCTTCCCAATAATACTTCCACTTATGCCACAGACGATCGAGGTAATCGAACTCAGGTGAATGCTCGATGGAGTTGGAACAATTTTAGTGAATCTTGGTATACCCAACCCATTGCTGCTGGTAAACCTATTTGGGCAAAGATTGTAACTGGAAATTATCCTAGTGGCCCCTACATTGCCGCCTCTGCCAGTCGTCCGATTTATGATTCGCAAAGTCGCTTACTAGGAATGGTTGCAACAGACATTCACCTACTAAAACTCAGCGATTTTTTACACAGTTTGAATATTAGTCAGTCTGGGCGAGTGTTTCTTTTGGAGCGGGATGGTACATTAATTGCTAGTTCCGGTACAGAGAAGCCTTTTGTCGTGATCAATCAAGAGATCCGGCGCTTGCACGCGATCGATAGTTCCGATCCAATCATTCAGAATGTTGCCAGACATTTCCAAACCTCTGGGTTTGGGTCTATCACCCAAGACACAGATTTTAAAGTTGAGGTGGAAGGAAAACGGCATTTTGTGGATATTCTACCTTGGCGTGACAAGTATGGCTTGGATTGGTTGGTGGTAGTGAGTGTGCCAGAAGACACATTCATGACCCAAATTAACGCGAATACGCGCACCACGATCGCTCTTTGTTTTGGCGCATTAGTCATTGCCTCTGTGATGGGCGTGTTTACCTCTTATTGGATTGTCCGCCCGATTTTGCGCTTGAATTGGGCAAGTGAGGCAATGGCATCTGGTAATTTCAATCAGACATTAGAAACTAGCCCCATTCAAGAACTTAATAGCCTATCTAATTCTTTCAACCAGATGGCAGGGCAATTACACGAATCCTTTAGTGCTTTAGAGAAAAGCAAAGAAGAACTAGAAGAACGAGTAGAAGAACGCACTACTGAACTTAAAAATGCATTAGGAGAATTGCAGCGCACTCAATCTCAAGTTATTCAAAGTGAAAAAATGTCTAGTTTGGGACAACTAGTGGCTGGAATCGCACACGAAATTAATAATCCAGTTAACTTTATTCATGGCAACCTCGCCCATGTGCAGGAATATACTCAGGATTTATTAGCACTGATGCAGTTGTACCAGCAATATAATCCCTACCCTGCTGCTGAAATTCAAACCGTTGCTGAAGACATCGATCTAGAGTTCTTGCAGGAAGACTTGCCAAAAATGTTGTCTTCGATGAGAGTAGGCACCGATCGCATTCGCCAAATTGTACTGTCGCTACGGAATTTCTCTCGCATTGATGAAGCAGAATTTAAACGGGTCAATATTCATGAAGGCATCGACAGCACCTTGATGATTTTGCAGCACCGCCTCAAAGGTAAACCAGAAGAACCTGAAATTGAGGTGATTAAAGACTATGGCACTGTACCCTTAGTAGAATGCTATGCCGGACAACTCAATCAGGTATTTATGAATATTTTAGTAAATGCGATTGATGCGTTAGAAGAAAATAATACTAAGCTTACATATCAGGAAATTAAGGAAAATCCCAGTCAAATTAAGATTCGCACATCGGTAGTTAATTCAACGTGGTTAGAAGTGGCGATCGCTGATAACGGAGTTGGTATTTCTCAAGAATTTCTGCAACGAATATTCGATCCCTTTTTCACCACTAAACCCGTTGGCAAAGGAACCGGAATGGGTATGTCCATCAGCTACCAAATCATCACAGAAAAACATGGCGGTAAACTAGAGTGTTTCTCAACTCCTGAAAAAGGAACCGAGTTTATCATTCAGATTCCTCTGCGGTTAAGGAATGGTTGAGGCTGCGATCGGGGAAGAGGAAGATGTAGAGAGTTTTGAATTATACAGCAGATTTCAAGTCGGGGAGGGGTGTACTTCTTTGACTTGGAAAGTGCTGTTAGTAACAATACCTTTGCTAATTTCCGAAGCTTGAGCAATGATTTGCCGTTTAGGGCGATCGCTCGCGATTTTTGATAATACACCAACTGCTCTTGTCACTTTGTTGCTATAGAAATTGTTCGGTCAAAAGACAATTATAAAGTTATTTTGTTGGTAAAACAGTATACTATGAAGTTTTTTTTATTGGTAAGAGAATATACAAGTTTTGGCCGCAAACAGATTATACAGTTGAACAGATAGTTCAAATCAGTAGTCCTGTTTGTTAAAAAATCTATGCAAATACATCAGGTGATTGAAACCTACGATCGGGGATCGGTGGATTATGACGCAATTATGAAGCGTTACTGGCACATCGAGCGCGAACCCTTAATTGCTTCCTTGCAGCTAAAGCCAGGACAAACCGTATTGGATGCTGCGGTAGGAACTGGTCTTAATCTTCCAGCCTATCCTGAAGGTGTACGTGTCGTCGGTGTCGATCTCTCTGAGAAGATGATGGATGAAGCACGTAAAAAACACGTATCCGCAGACATCACCTTCAAAGTATCGGATCTCTGCAATCTTGATTTTCCTGATAATAGTTTTGATGCAGCAGCATCGGGATTTACCTTCTGTGTCGTTAGCGATCCAGTCCGCGCCCTTGCAGAGATCCTACGAGTTACTAAGCCCGGTGCCTTGATTGCCATTCTCGATTACTGCAAATCGCAAGATCCAGAGATTCAGAAATGGCAAGAATTAATATCTGATGCAGCTTCACAGCTAGGCTTCCCGACTGGCAAGATTAAATGGGATGCATTGATGGATTATGACGAATTGATTTACAACAGCAAGCTCCCCATTGAAGTGCTTGCAGACGATCGCATAGAAAATCCAAACCCGTTTTTATGTGGTTGTCAATTACTGCTGAAAAACTCAAAAGCTTAAAGACATACTGCGATCGCACTCTTGTCCAATGAGTGCGATGTCTACAAAAAGCTGCTTCGTATATACGCAGATATTTTAATTCGAGTTGATCGTCAGGGGTAAATAGGCTGCGCTTATGGAGGCTGGTTGAAAAACAATTCCTACGCGATCAAGCGATGGCACTACCGAGTAAGACTAGGATCAACCTTCTTTAGGTAATCTCGAAAGATTTGATGTGCGGTTTTGTGGTTTCCTTCAGGAGTCATATCGGACAACCACCAAATGAAACTACTTTGATAACATCTTGGTTCATCTGTTGCAACTAATCGACCAAGGTGTTCACAATTCCAGCCAGTGAAAGTGTACTCCCAATTAGCAAAAACATGAAGGGCTTGTTTGAGCCGCTCAATTGTTTGCTTCGGCTCAAAAGCAATATGGTCAATGCCAACAACGAATTTTGACTCCCTTCTTTCAAAGGAACACAACCCACAACCTGTATCAAAAATGCGTGTATCTGACAGACCAATCCCATAATGCCAAAACGGATCAGGTGGATTTTGCCAGTTAAGTAAACGTCCATATCGCTGACTTAAAGGGTCAGCAAGACAGTCGATTTCTTGTATTGTCTTTTCAACTTGCTCTAAGAATAAAGGCATACACGAAGAGGGAAATTATATATCTGTTTATTGTACAAATCATTATGTATATTTTTTTAGAGCAGATACATATAATTTTCGGTATGCCCCTGGCTGACACATAGCTTACTAAGGCAAAGTTTGTTGTTGTTCAGGTAACGCACCTTGCATGATCGATGCGATTCCCGGATTTCTCACAAGTGATTTTGAAACAGTTCTAAAACATGTTGCCAAGCATCAGGAACAGCTTCAGGATTATAACTTGGATGTTGTTTCATAAATGGGTACTTGTCTTTGAAAAATCCGGCAAAGAATCCATGTCCTGCATCGTATCGAAATACACGATGATTTATGTGATGTTTCTTTAATTCTGCTTCGATTTGCTCGTTTTCTTCCTGAGAAACTAATGTATCTCTTGTCCCAAAAAATGCATAAATAGTACCTTTAATTTCTGAAGTACGATTAATGGTTGGAGTGTCTTCACCATAACTAGCAGTGGTAATTCCGCCACCATAAAACGAAGCTGTGGCTTTGATATCCGGTAAAGTTGCAGCCATATAAGCAACATGACCGCCAAAACAGAAACCAATCACACCGATCGCATCATCTTTGACATTGGGTAAAGTTTTGAGATAAGTAATGGTAGCTTGAATATCACTGAATATCTCTTGATATTTTACTTGTTGATAATATTCCAACCCCAGCCGATAGGCTTCTGGGCTATAGCCAATATCTTCTGGACTAAAGTCAGCCTCAAAACCCGGAGCAATACGTTGATACATCGCCGGGGCGATCGCGACATAACCTTGTTTAGCAATTAATTCGGTGATATCTCGAATATTGCTGTTGATACCAAAAATTTCTGGAAAAACGATAACCGCGCCAAAAGTTCCATTTTGTGCTGGTTGAGCTAAATAAGCATCGATTTCTAAGCCATTGTTAGGAACTTTGACATAGGAAGTGTGAATTTCGATGTTTGTTGTTTCTAGCATCTTTGTTTCGGCTGCTTTTATACTAACTCATCTATTTTCACTGTTTTTTGGTACCAATGGGCGATGTCTACAACGAGCAAAAACACTAAGAGTATTGCTCTACTCAATAGAATAGATATGATATTTTCAGAAATTAAATATGTGTTATCCAAAACCTTTGTAGAGGCGTAGTCCTGCTACCTGTATCCATGCAAATCAGATGAATTTCTAACTTTTGAATAAATGGCATCTCAAACTTCTGGAAGATTCCAAGGCTTTTTGATTTGTGCGACCTTACATAAAGTAAGCATAAAGACTCAAAATTAATAACCAGAAGAAAAAACAATGCCAGATCAAAGTTTTAGAACAGATATTCCAGAAGTTGATCCAACGGAGATTGAAGATAATCGAACTGCGATCGCTGACGAACATCGCTCGTTCCTAGAAAAAGTCCAGGTCAAAGGCGGATTTGCAGACCCCTATGATGCAAGGGATTTTACTGAAGTTGTGTTTCGCGTGATGCGCGACGTGATGACGACAGAAGCCAGCGATCGCGTCGAGGCAGAACTGCATACAGAGGCAGTACCTACAGATGAGAAAGCACTCCAGTTTGAAGTGTCCGATCTCTGGAAAGACACCAATCCCATTGTGGGATTTTTAAGCCGGGTTCGTCCACCCTGGAAAGGTTCAGGTATCTTCAATATCGATTCCGATCGCTTCCTATTCCGAGTTGCTAATGAAAGCGGAATGCCGCGCTCAGTAGACCGAGAGCAAGCGGTTAAAGCAGTGTTTTCTGCCACCAAAGACGAGCTTTCCGAAGAGCGGATTCAGGAAATTGCTAGCTGGCTACCTGATTATGTACGTCAGCTTTGGGAGCAGGCTTAATTAGAAAGGTGAACAAGTCAAGTCTGTTTGCGAGTAGCGATCGCAAACAGGCTTTTTAAATAGGTTTAGCCTACAGCAAACTCTGTATACTGCCTTACATGAGGTGCATGATATGCTATGACAATATCTTGCTTAGGTACTCCCTCGCTCACAAGTTGATCTGCGATCGCATCCTCTGTTCCATCATGCTGCACCCAAATTTTTCCATCTTTGATATCTACATGCAGCACACAGCCGTAAATCCGGGTACTACTATCCTTCCATCCTACATACACAAGCTGATAGTGGTCTTTTGTAGTGTCAAAAATAGTTTGACTTTCTATTGGATCGCTCTCAGAACGCAACTTTCCTCGCGCCGTCAATAATTTCTGAATTAGTTCACGATACAAAATTAGCTTATCCATTCTGCAATCTCCTGTTTTTCTGTGTCATACACTAAAAGGGGAATTTTGTTACGCACAATGACTGTTTGAATAAATGGATATCTGAAAAATCGCTTATAAACGTCGAGCGGAACTGCCAAATACAACCGCCGCTCTGGATCGTCATCTTCCAAAGCAATGCGGTAGTTAATAAATTGTCCAATTGCAATATGAAACTCAGAAATCGTTGAGGGTGCTAAAAACGTTTTGATTTCAACTGCAATCTTTTCCTCATCCTTTGTCGCTGCTAGCAATAGTTCTGCACCTAAATCGATATAAAAATCAACAAACCCCAAATCAATATGGTATGGATCGTGAGTAATTACCCATCCTTCTTTCTCAAGGGCAATCCTGACCAATGCATGAAACCTATCTCTTGCAGACATCGTAGATAGCTAACCAGAAAGATAAAGTCTTTGCCTAAATTCTATCGTTTATCCCATTCAAGCAGCATTAAGTGTAGACACATTCGCCTTTACAGAATCTGAAGGCGATCGCGCAGCATCTCGTAGAAAAGAGAAGATATCTCCTCACAACCAAATTTGTGACAAAATAATATTGTTGTCATATAGCCAGTGCGATCGCCTACAATCTATGATTTCTACCATCTCGCGCCGCTACAGCTTGGATGAATATCGTGCGATCGAAGAAAAAGCCGAAGGACGCAGCGAATATCGAGATGGAGAAATTGTACCCATGTCTGGAGGAACCCTTAAACACAGCCGCATTGGTCGGAACATTCTGACCTATTTTAGTACTGTGATGCGCGATACTCAATTTGAGCCAATTAACAGCGATTTACGGCTGTGGATTCCCGAACATCGACGTGGAGTATATCCAGACGTAATGGTTTTTGACGGCGAACCGCAATTAAATGGCGATCGCTTAGATGAAGTCTTGAATCCGATGCTAATTGTTGAAGTTCTATCTCCTTCCACCGCAGATTACGACCGACTTAGTAAATTTCGGATGTATCGCTCAATTGAGAGTTTTAGCGAATATTTATTAGTAGAACAGAATGAACCTTTTGTTGAACGCTATAGTAAACAAGCCAAAGGTTGGTTGCTCAGTGATTTTAGTGGCTTAGAACTATCTATTTCTTTAGATTCAGTTAATATTGATTTGCCGATGGCGGAAATTTATCGCGGCGTTGTTTTTGAGTGAATGAATGGACGCTACAAGAGAGATGCGATCGCGCTACAACGTGATTATTAAATGACAGTTAATCGTTTAATCCGAAATGCTGAGATAACTTCTTTATTGTAGAACTATCGCTCAT
>NZ_JAVRBQ020000075.1:0-31978 GCF_034531215.2 Nostoc sp. ChiSLP03a | reverse complement strand
AATCTAATTCAGTATTTGTATTTTTGAGTTAATTGAGGTGGCGGTTGCGCGACGTGCAACCGCCACTTCGTCCTGAACGAGCGCACGACTATTCAAGTGCAAAGTACCCACAGCTTGATAACCCGCAACTTGGGTTATTACAAGCCATAACCCATTTGATAGATCATTAGTAGTCAGAAATTATGATATCTGGAACCAAACTTTTCCTGATGTTCCTTCCATAAATGCTCATGTATCAGATGCTGTTTATCAGGCAATAGAGCAAATCAGCACAGGAAAACGTTCAGTTATTGGTATAACTATTAAAGCTGAAAAAGGACTGGGTAAAAGTCACTTAATGAGTCGGATTCGCTACCATATTCTGGATGAAGGTGATAGTTTTTTTGTTTATATGAGCGAAGTTGATTATGGTGACTCAAACAAAATACATTCTAAATTTCTAAACACATTGTCATTTAGTCTAAAACAGACTGGTAATCAAAGTGTAATGCAATGGCAAGAGATCGCAACTACTTTAGTCAATGAGGTATATAAGTCAAGCTACACTCCTCAAGAGTTAATGAAGCGATTTCCTGGGGTTTTAGCTCAACATCCTAAAATAGTTGATGCCTTGACTGCTAAAGTACTGAAACTTAAGTCAAATATTGAAAATCCTTATTTGATTCAGGCTATTTTATGGACGCTTTCTTTAGATAAAGTTTCATTTGCAACTAATTGGCTTGCTGGCAGAGACTTAGCCCAGTCACAAGCAGACTCTATGGGATTACCAAATACTAATCAAGACGATAAAGAAGCTGAAGCATTCCAAACAGTATGCCAAATTTTAGACTTAATTGGTGATTATAAGACAATAGTCATCTGCTTTGATGAGTTAGAAAGCCTCAATTGTAACGATCAGGGTTTTACAAGAGCACAGGTTATTGCTCTGTTTGCAAAAGATATATATAGCAGAATTAAACGTGGGGTATTAATTCTAGCTATGTTCGATGAAACTTGGACGCAACAAGTTAAAGTTGTACCACAAGCAGATTCAGTTATTGATAGAATTGGTGAAAAGAAATTTGATTTAAGGCATCTTAATAGTGATGATGTAGTAACTCTTGTTTCGCACTGGCTGAAAGATTTTTATGATACGAATAACTTAACTCCACCTCATCCGGTCTATCCTTTTGATGAAAATAATTTACGAGTACTTGGTAAAGAAAAACCAATAGTTAGAAAGGTTTTACAGTGGTGTACAAATAATTGGAATTTGCCTGGTATCCCACTGGTGGAAACAGCTCCACTACATAAAATTGAAAAAGCTTTTAATAAAGAACTTGCAGCACTTGATAATACAATAGAAAATTACTTTGAAGACAGTAATACTATAGCTGATGCTATACGTTTTTGTTTATTAACTCTGAAAGGCGAAACTGTAGAGAGAGTAAAAATCGATGAGGTTGAGGAAGTTATAGTCAAAAATGTAGACAAAGGCTATCTCAATTTTAGAGTTATTGGTAAGGAAGATGGAAGAGTTATCAAAATAGTAGTAGCAGTGGTGCAAGAATCTAGCAATAAATTTGTAAGTGCTGCCTTGAAAAGATTAATAGATTATAAAACATTTGATATGACTCGTGGCTGCTTAGTTCGTGCTAAAGATGTGAAACAGAATACTAAAGGAAAAGAGTATTTAGATAAACTACTTTCTAAAAACTTAGGAGGAGAATTTATTCAACTTAATGTTGAAGATATTAAGCCTCTTTTAGCTATTTTATTTGTTAAGCAAGCTTGCAAAGATTATGAAGTTAGTGAAGAGGAGATTTTTCAGTTTATAGTTCAGCAGAAAATTGCAGTTGATAACTACTTAATACGTGAAATTTTAAGCGATCCATCTGGTCAAATTCCCAGTGGCTTAATAAATGAGGAATGTGTTGCTGAAACTCAGCCTATACAAAATCAAAATGGAACTAAACAACTAGATGATATGCTTGATAATTTAATGATTAAACTTGGTTTATGAGTAATCTAATTTTGCTCAATACTGCCTTATCTCTACCTTCTCCCGACGTTGAAGCTTTGCTACAGGGTCGAATAATTATAGCTCTACCCCGGACATTTATTCATCCGGGGCGTTCCTTTGCTCTTTATCCCTCTGCAACCTCAATCAACGTGCTACCCGATGAAAAATACTACAAATCAAATTTCTTGACGATTACCCAAAAAGTTATTCCTCCAATAAGTTCTGAAACAGTCTGGATTCAATCTTGGGGTAAGTGTGAACTGTGCCAAATCGTAAATCACTCAGAATCGTTAAAAGCTTTGTCACAATTAAATATTTGGACAACAAAAGGATTACAAGAGATTTTGCTGCAAAAGAAGCATATCTTTCTTGCTTATTTGCGTGTCTATTTGTTATCTCAGCCAATTGAAATACCTGTGAATCCACAAAACCAGTTTATAAGTTTACCTGCTGCGTTGAAGGTATCTGTTGATTTACCAGTATTAAACGATCGCACCTTCGCCCTACGCAAACACCAGTTAGAAAAGCTAGAACCCCCGCTGCATCCTGAATTAGAAGAATTGCAGAGTGCGATCGCATCCCTAACCATTAGCCAACCAGCCGCGAAACAATTAGACGATGATATCAAAGTATTTTTAGGTTGGAATAGTGACAAGCTAATTAAGCAAGCCGATCCGAATTTAGCTTGGATAAATGATATTGCAAAATTGGGCGATCGCAGTATCGAGCTAGAGGAGAAAAAAAGCAACTACCAAGCTGGTACAGATTTTGAAAACATCGCACGTCAAAGTCTGGAGTTTTTAGGATTCAAGGTTGAAAATGCTTACAAAGGTGGCGCTGGAGGCTTAGATTTATTTTGTTCAAAACCTTACCCTATTGTTTGCGAGTGTAAAGCGGGTAGGCTTATTCCTAGCGGTACAGTTGAGGAATTAATTAAGCTAGGCGGAATGCATTTAGGTGCTGATCAATTTTTTGATTCGGCAAAATTAGTAATTGGCCCAGGTAATCCATCTACGGATATACTAAAAGCCGCGCAAAAATGGAAAGTAAGTATTATTAATGCTATGACTTTACAAAAGTTAGTTGAATTCAAAGTCAAATATACAGGTGCTATTAATTTAGTCGAATTACAGCAATATTTAGAACCTGGGCAAATTGACTATAGAATTAATGAATATATTGATAAAGCTGAGAGAGAGATTAAATTGCGCTCGCACATTACCCAGCTTGTCAAAAACTATTTAGAAAACTCAGGTATAGAATCTACTGGTGTTGAAGCTCTACATGGCGCGTATTTCGGATCGCATCCGCCACAGCCAATCAAAACAGCAGAAATGCACGAAATTCTGATAGAACTTTCCTCACCTTTAACAGGCTATTTAGGACGAATTAAGGGTAGTGATTGGAAGAGCGATCGCTTTTACTTTCTCCGCGATTTACCTATTAACTAAATATAGTAAAATATATCTCTTTTATTACCTTCGCGCTCTTGGCGTACTCTGCGGTTCATTTAAAAATAGGTGAAGTGCATAAGCGCAGCCATTCGTAGGCATCGCAGTTATCCTAAAGTTAATATACCAGCCTGATAATTCACTACCAACGGCAGAATTTTTAGCCATTCTGAGCCTAACAATACTTCCGTAATTTCATTGCCCACATAAACGTTAATTTCATACTCTTGTTCGTTTAATATCACCTTGCCTAAATAAATATCAAATCTTGATTCTCCTTTAGCAGTTCGTAGAGATTCCTCACCAATATAAAACCAGTCTAAACCCTCTAAATCTTGTTTATTAATAGCGAGAAAGCCTGTAAAACCAGTATCCAACATAGCATCTACAGACAAATTTAATCCATCAAATGTAATCAAATCAATTTCAAAAAATAGTTGCCCATTATCTCCAAAGTCCCCCTGAATCATATTGTGCCAGTTGTTCCCGTTTCATTTAAACAGAATACACAATGTCTACTATTTGAGTATTTTTCAAGGGATTTTTTATGAGCTTGCATTTTATCCACATCAATTAAGTAATCACCACTATTTGGCTCTACTGCAATATACCAGCCGTAGTGTTCCTTAATCAAATCAGGACGTACGCGCTCAAAAATTTCCCGACAGCGATGATAAAATGCCTCATCTTCAGCTTTGCGTCTAGCAAGTTCTTCTGGTGGTAAAATTCGTTCTGGAAAGATTCTGCCTCGACGTGCAGGTTGTTTTGCAGTTGATTCAGCCATAGTAATTAGCCCTATTTGTTAATGCTGTCTTAACTTTATTTTACGGAAATATAAACGCGAGTACAATCTATCTCTTTTCTTCTCTCTGCGTATTGGCGGTTCGTTTAAAAATAACTGAAGTGCGTAGGCGTAGCCAGCCATGGGCATCGCATTTATCTTAAAGTTGAGATACAAGCCTAATAATTCACTAAGCCCATTTTTTAATGTTGCTTTAATTTTAGTTAACAGGAAGATACAGGCGATCGCTGGAACTTTCTATGTAATTTTACTATTTAGATGGCTATAAAAAAACCTCAGTTAACCTCTGGCCTTCTCTACAATACGCTATACTTAGCTTTCTTCTCCGTAGAAATATGCAGTTCGTTTCAAAATAACTAAACTACAGATTGCTTTACAATTAATTACTTCATGAATAATTAATACTATCTATTGACTTAATTTTATTTTATGAGAAGCAATAAAAATCTTAGTTGCAACTCATCACAAGGCATCGCAATCTTTCATCTTTTTCTCAGTAACTATTATTTATAGTTATAAACTTTACAGAAATTTTATACTTAACTACTGTGTAACTTCATTTACATTAGATAAAAATTTAGTACTGTCGAAGAAACACATTATACTTACTACACTGGTGTTCATTAATCATAAACCTCTACCAAGTTTACAACTTAGGCAAGATGACCCATGTATTATCAAATTTGGAATTTCTTTCTTAAAGAAGATAAATACATTTATTGGAAAGAAAAAATAAAAGTTAACAAAAATTTTGACAAAGTGACATGGCAAAAGATCATTGATTTCTTGTCACTAGTAGAGCAAACTTTCCAGTTGAAAAGTCAACTAGCAGAAACCGATAGCCTTGAGCCGTTTCTCAAGTTAGCAAGAGAAAACGGTTATAATTTGACCGCAGAAGAACTCGCCTGGTTTCTAGTTACGAGAAGACAGATTTGGGATCTTTTCGATGTTGCCCAAAAAACGCCATCTCTCAAAGAAGAATTACTAATAGCTAAAGATCCGCAGCAATTCGTCTATATTGCTGCCGAAAATGGCTATTACTTTTCTGCTGATGAGTTAGCTTGGCTGCTAATTGACATCAAATCAGCATCAGATTTAGTATCTATTAACAACAGCGTTGGAGAAATTCTCACAGTATCAAGCTACGGCAGAATTGAAACAGGATACTGGATTTGGCTAGCAGAACATTGGGGAATCGTGCCACCATTTTGTCATCGGGATAAACCCAGCACTTTTTTATGTCAAAACCTCAACAATCCTTTTTTACCCGATCGCTGTTTTTTACCTAAGAGTTACTTTAATCAACGCCTGATGGCAATTCATAATTAAAATAATTCGTAATTAGGCAAAGAAAGAGAAGAAAGCAACATCTAGACGAACGATATTGAGCGATCAAACTTAATTACGAATTACGTTAGCGCAGCGTTAGCGACGCAGGAGCGTCATTACGAATTACGAATTATACGGTAAAGCATCCTAGACAGAAGATATATCTTCTATTTAGGATGCTTCACAATAAAAAATTGTTGTTGAGACAACAATTCTAGACAAAATCTAAGATTTAGATTAGAGCTATCAGCTAGCAGAAACGGTCAAACTACTGGGTTTCTGAAGATTGCCTTGTAAAACTACACCCCGCTGATTGGCATGGATGTGACGCAAAATCTTGTAAATTGCCTCAACTTGTTCTGATGCGCCTGCCTTCTCGGCAAGTTCGTCAAGAGAAAGGGGAGTTTTTTCTTTTTGTAGAACTGCTACGACTCGTGTTTGCAAATCGAGAATGGAGGCAGCAGCTTTTTTGCCAGCTTCTACGCCAGGTTGATGGTAGGCATTGATGTTGACTAAGCTAGCGTATAAACCAACAGCACGTTCATACAAAGCAATTAATGCCCCTACAATTCGAGGATTAACTTGGGGAATCGTGACTGTAATCGAATCGCGGTGATTTTCATAAAGCGCTTGTCGGGTTCCTTGGAGAAAACCGGAAAGATAATCGCCTGATGTAACTCCTGGATCTATTTCAGTGGATGGGCCTTGACGATCTTCCAATACTTCGATGAAGGTAGCAAAGAAATTCGCTACACCCTCGCGTAACTGCTGGACATAAGCGTGTTGATCTGTTGAGCCTTTGTTGCCGTAAACGGCAATACCTTGATGGACAACGTTGCCATCTAAGTCTTTTTCTTTACCCAAGGATTCCATCACCAGCTGTTGCAAATAGCGACTGAATAAAAATAAGCTGTCCTTGTAAGGTAGAACAACCATATCTTTTTCGCCCTTTCCGTTACCTGCAAAGTACCAAGACAAAGCAAGCAAGGCTGCTGGGTTATTTTTTACATCTGGGACGCGGGTAGCGTCATCCATCTCTTTGGCGCCATCTAGCATAGCGCGAACATCAATGCCTTGTAATGCCGCTGGTACTAGCCCCACAGCAGACATTTCTGAGGTGCGTCCTCCTACCCAGTCATACATCGGAAATCTCGCCAGCCAGCCTTCTTCTTTGGCCAGCTTATCGAGGTTGCTATCAACGCTGGTAATTGCTACCGCATATTGAGCAAACTCCAAATTGTGTCCGGCGTAAGCTTTTTTAACTTCAATCATGCCGTTGCGAGGTTCTGGCGTTCCTCCAGATTTGGAGATTACCAAAACCAAAGTGCTGGAGAGGCTATTCCGTAGATAATTGAGAACGCGATCGATACCTGCGGGATCGTTGTTATCGATAAAGTGAATTTTCAGGGGCGGGAAATCAGGAGCGAGAGCTTCCGCGACGAATTGGGGGCCGAGAGCGGAACCACCAATGCCGATGGAGATAATATCCGTGAAGCGGCTTGCTCTGGGAGGATGAATAGCACCTGTTTGGACTTTTTCCGCAAAGGCTTCGATTTGTTCTAGAGTTTGAACTATTTCTTGTGTAAGTTCTGGAGCTGGCGCTAAATCAGGATTTCGCAGCCAGTAATGTCCAACCATGCGGTTCTCGTCGGGATTTGCGATCGCACCCTTCTCTAGTTGAGCCATATCCGCAAACGCCTTGTCAAACTTCGGCCGCAACGAATCCACGAAGGCATCATCGAACCGTATCCGACTTATGTCTAAGTACAGTCCCAATCCCTCGTGGAAATACAACCAGTTTTGGTATCGTTGCCAAAGTGCCCTAGCATCCATAGGGAAATCTCAAATAAAGTGTTTTTCAAAAACCAGTTTAATGTAAGGTTATAGCGATCCCTGCCTAGCCTTATACAGTTTACAGTTTTAAGTGTTCCCTTGACCGTGCCAATTTTAGATTTTAAATTTTAGATTTTAGATTAAAAATTATTTCGGTTGATGCCCCGCACTTCTTTAGCAGACGCTACCGCGAATGTGCCAAGAAAGCGAATGTGGATGGAACAAATCCAAAATCCGCAATTCCAAAATCCAAAATTGATTGACTCTTGACTTTAAACATCTGGCATAGGGATGACACGCAGAAATTTCACAATTTCACCTCTAATTTCTATACCAATCAGATAATTGTCGAGGGTGAAGCGGTGAAAAATGCCTTCACTATCAAGCTGTCGCAGTTCTTTTAGATCGCTCAACTGCCACTTTTGGGCTAATTCAATAAAAACAAAATCATGCACCCGCTCGTAGGCAGCAGGTTCTAAATTCTTCAGGTCTAGCAAAAAAGACCTGGCATAGCGCATTTCCAGACTCACTGGGCGTTACCTTCACCAAAACTTGAGGGGCCAAAGAGTGCTGAGTTGAAAGTGCTGAGTGCTGAGTCAAGAACCAGTACTAAGACTTACAATTCAGTATATGGATCTAAATCCTCTGACTTTAGTTCTAAATAATAAATAAATTTCTTCCTAATCCTAACTAATCCCTTAGTTTTAACTATGGGCTACTACTGGGCACTCAGCACTGGGCACTCAGCACTCAGCACTACTAAAAGCGCTGCTGAATCAGAAAAACATCAACAGTCTGACTGCTTCTTCATGGGTTAAGATATCCCACGGTTGCTGCGATCGCTTGACTTTTTGTATCGCTTTGAGCATATAAAAGTCATAATATAATGCTTCAAGAACATTCCAAATGTCTTGCAAATCGTCATCGCCTAATTGCTCGATTAAGTGATGCATTCTAAGTCGCAGTAAATTCATACGTTAATTATTCCTTACCACCAAACACCAACAATAAATAGTATTCCCATAAAATTAGCTCCGCTCAAGCAAGCTACGCTAAAATTTATTCGCCCGGCGCGGGGGGCAGAGGGGCAGGGGAGACAAACAGACAAGGGGGACAAGGAGAATAACTATGCCAATGCCCAATGCCCAATGCCCAATTCCCAATTCCCAATTCCCAAATAATTTAATATGGTTGACTATCTAATTTTCTTAGCAATTTCTACGGCGCTTTTTGCTCTATTCGCACTAGGACTGAATTTACAGTGGGGCTTTACGGGATTAATTAACTTTGGTCATATTGCTTTCATGACTCTGGGAGCATATACAACAGTATTGTTAAGCTTAAAGGGCGTACCCTTACTTGTATCAGCACTGGCTGGGGCAATTGTCGCTGCTTTGTTGGGTTTGATAATTGGTTTTGTAACTCTCCGCTTACGAGAAGATTATCTAGGAATTGTCACCATTGGTACGGGCGAATTAATTCGTTTAGTGGTAAATAATCAGGAATTACCTGTGGGTGACACTTGGGTTTCTGGGGCGTTTGGTGTGCAAAGTTATCCCATACCTCTATCCACAGAACCAAGTTTGTTTGTCAGATTAATAATGATTGGGCTTTTAACGCTGCTGGCTGCTGTAACTTTCTTTTCTTTGTGGCAATGGATTCGCACCACCCAAATATCTCGAACTACTGATTTGGGCAAAAGGACGACTAGCAAGCAAGAATTTGCATCGCGCTTGGGTGTGGGAATTGTGTTAGCACTTTTGGCGGCAGCGATTTATATTTCTGGGGTGATCGGATTGTATAACTACAACCCAAAAGCAGGTTTAATGCTGGTGTTGCTTTTGGTTTTAGCGTTTGTATACTGGCGCTTAGAAATTTTGGTGCGATCGCCTTGGGGTAGAATTCTCAAAGCCATCCGCGAAGATGAAGAAATTCCCAAAGCGCTGGGAAAAAATGTCTTTTGGTATAAATTACAATCTCTCATGTTAGGGGGTGTGATCGCGGGTATCGCTGGTGCTTTCTTCGCTTGGCAACTGGGCGCCATTTACCCCGATAATTTTCAACCGCAGATCACCTTTGACACTTGGATTATGGTGATTTTAGGCGGTTCTGGGAATAATGTTGGCACAATCTTAGGTGCAGTAATTTTCTTTGCTTACGATGCGCTGACGCGGGAAGTCTTACCCAGAATCGTTTCCCTTGATGAAGCACGTTTGGGCGCATTTCGGATCATGGTAATCGGATTAATTTTGATGGTACTGATGATTTGGCGTCCTCAAGGTATCTTAGGGAAAAAAGAGGAACTCACCCTTGGTAAATAACTATTCATCTCCACTTCCCCTTTTGGCAGCCACTGGACTTTCTAAAAGCTTTGGTGGTGTCAAAGCAGTTAATGAGGCCAGAATCGAAGTTGCTAAAGGCAGCATTACAGGCTTGATTGGCCCCAATGGTGCTGGTAAAACTACTTTATTTAATTTACTCTCAAACTTCATTCGCCCAGATAAGGGACGAGTAATTTTTGATGGCGAACCGATTCACAATTTGCAACCATATCAAATCGCCCAGCAGGGAGTAATCCGCACTTTTCAGGTTGCACGGACTCTCTCGCGGTTATCGGTGTTAGAAAATATGCTGCTGGCGGCGCAAAAACAAACGGGCGAAAATTTTTGGCAGGTGCAGTTGCAACCGCACATTGTTGCTAAGGAAGAAAAGCAACTGCAAGAGCGGGCAATGTTCCTGTTAGAATCAGTAGGCTTGGCCAAAAAAGCACATGATTACGCAGGTGGCTTGTCTGGTGGACAACGCAAGCTGCTAGAAATGGGACGGGCGCTGATGACTAATCCCAAGTTGATTTTGTTGGATGAACCGGCGGCTGGGGTGAATCCGAAACTGATTGATGATATTTGCGATCGCATTATCACTTGGAACCGCCAAGATGGCATGACTTTTCTGATTATTGAACACAATATGGATGTGGTTATGTCCTTGTGCGATCGTGTTTGGGTACTTGCCGAAGGGCAAAATTTGGCTGATGGTACGCCAGCAGAAATTCAAACCAATCCCAAAGTTTTAGAAGCTTATTTGGGAAAATAGAATGCGATTAGCTTTCTGTTTATGCAATGCATTTTAGTGATTTGACTTTGGACAAATAAAAGTACATAAATACTGTGACTTGTCCAAAGTTAAAGTAAACACTATAAACAATTTTAAGTTAATTTTTTTTGGCTGAATCAGCATTCGGGGTGAATCAAAGCTTTATTTTTTAATCTTCGTTATTTTCTGCAAAATTGACTTGCTCATAAAGGTCGCGCAATTCAATTTGAAAATCAACCGTTTGCAGTGATAAAATTGCAGATTCATGTTCAAGTTCAGTGAATGACCATTGACTTTCCGCAGTTTTTACATATTGCATCACATGATACTGATATTGATCGATTAAAATATATTCCTTGAATTCGGGAATAGAGCGATAATAAAGAAACTTATCTCCTTGGTCATAATTTTTAGTCGATTTAGATAAAACTTCAGCAATTAACATTGGGTTCATAACCGTTGTTGTGCTGGTTCCTGTATAAATAGGTTGTCCCTCAATCACCATCACATCAGGATATGTATGTTGACGATAACGGGGTATCCATAAACGCACATCACCAATATAAACATCATAATTTTTACGCCTTAAAGTAATTTTTAAGGATGCAGCTAAATTTAAAGCAATTTTATTATGATTTGTAGTGCCACCCGTCATCGGTACAATTTCTCCATCACGGTATTCGCTTTTATATTCTGCTTTTTCTTCAAGTTCTAAATACTCTTCAGGTGTATAAGAAAATTTTTGTGTTTCTAACTGCATAAAAATACAACCTATGATTGTGCGGTTTGCTCATCTCTCATATCTATGTTGTACGCCAATAAATCCCATTCTCTCGCTGCATTAACTTGCAAGCAATGAACTCCCGTCGCAGGGTGGCGCAGTCGGGATGGTAGCGTTTAAGAATGTCATTTACCAGGCGTTCAGGGTAGTTGACTCCTATATCAAACTGGTTTGCTAACCACTTGAGAATTACTAGACGCTTTTTGCGACTAGCGGGAATTTCCTTAAGGTATCCACCGTCGAAATAGTTTTTCAACACTTTGCTTTCCCAAGCTTCAGTATCCACATCCTCTATCAAGGATGCTATTTTCTCAGGTGTGAAAATTTCCTTGCTAATGCTTTGCAAAGCCTCACTATCTAATTGATATAGACGGCTATTGCCTTCAGGACGCATTGTTACCAAATTTAGCTCTTTAAGTTTCGCTAAATGATGAGATACCGTCGGTTCCTTGAGTTGCAGTAGCACCGCCAATTCTTCGACGCTACACTCCTGATTCGCCAGGATACCTACAATCTTCAATCGGCTATCATCCGCTAATGCCTTGAAAAAGCGGAGTAAGATGTTAAATTGCTCTGGTTGCATAACTAACTTCTAATTAGATATCTATCTAATTAGAAGTATATCTAATTTAAAGCTCATATCCCCGATTTTTAGAGAAGTCGGGGATTTTTTTTGTTCAGTTTAACTAAACTGTTCTTCTGCATCGAGGTTGAACAGCATTTGCAGAGTTTGCATACAGCGCCGTCTAGCTTCAACATCTTGCTGCGATCGCAATTGCACCATCGGGTCATGTAAAATTTTATTGACAATTCCCCGTGTTAATGCTTCTATTATTTCTTGATGTTTGTCAGCGAATTCCGAACCCAATCTCGACAAAGCTTTTTCTAACTCTTGTTCGCGGATGGTTTCGACTTTATTTCGCAGACAGCTAATAGTAGTAACAGTTTCCAGACTGCGCCACCAAATATCAAAGGCTTCCACTTCTTCTTCTAAAAGTCGTTCGGCTTCCTGTGCAATCTTGCGACGGCTTTCGTAGTTTTGCGCTACAACAGCCTTCAAATCATCCACATTAAACGCTTGCACATTTTCCAATTCATTTACATCCGCATGAACATTACGCGGTACAGAAATATCAAATAACATTAAAGAGCGCTGAACTTCTAAAACCATTTCCAATTTGGCACGGTCAAGTATTGGCTCTGTTGCCGAAGTACTTGTAAATACTAGATCGCTATCGGCAATTACGCTCATCATTTCAGATAGTGGATGAATTTTGATCGGTTGTTGAGGGAACAGCTTTGCTAATTCTTGGGCGCGATCGCGAGAGCGATTTACAATACTAATTTCCACAGCACCTTTAGAAATTAGGTGTTGCACCAACAGCCGCGACATTTTACCAGCACCCAAAATTACCACTCGGCAAGCTGCCAAATTTGCCACTTTTAGCTGTGCTAACTCGACAGCTGCTGAACTGATAGAGACAGCGCCAGTACCAATACTAGTTTCAGTGCGAACCCGCTTACCTGCTGTCAGCGCTTGTTTAAATAATCGATTCAAAATGGTTTTTATACCGCTATATTGCTGTCCCAGTTTGTGAGTAGTCTTCACCTGAGCCAGAATTTGGCCTTCTCCGAGTACCAGACTATCTAAACCACCTGCTACCCGCATAACGTGCATCACTGCATCATCATGCAGCAGCATAAACAAATGCTGTCGCAGAGAAAGCACAGGTAATTTACTATATTCCGCAAGAAACTGCGTTACTTCCCGAATACCTTGGTCTGCTTCACTGGCAACAATGTAAATTTCCAGACGGTTACAAGTGCTAAGAATTGCAACTTCGTCAATATGGGGATAGCTGGCCAGTTGAGCGATAGCACCTTCAATTTGTGGTTCTGGAATGCTCAGTTTTTCCCGGACTTCTACTGGGGCTGTTTTATGGCTTAACCCCACCACTGCTATATTCATTTGCTAAATCGTAGTTACTAGTTGGTAGTTGAAAATAGGGCATTGAGTGAGAATAGGGAATGGGGAATTTTTGTTTATTGGTTGATAATTTTTCCAACTAATAAACAATAACTAATCACTAAATACTAACTACTAACTAGTGTAACGATGAAGCATTTGGTTAACTATTTTTCCATTTCATAGAAAGATTTATTTCCTAATGCTTCACCTCTACTTTTACCATTCCCCATTCCCTAAAAATTAGTTCAGTTGGAGAGTCTTAGGTTTACCAAACATGTGAATTGTATCAACAAATCGAGCCGTATTCGATTGGTTGGAAATTACCAAGCTTTGAGTTCTTGCTCCACCGCTGAAGAAACGTACACCTTCCATGAGATTACCACTGGTAATGCCGCAAGCAGCAAACAGAACAGTTTGACCAGATGCCAGTTCATGAGCATCATAGACCTTATCAGGGTCATTGATATTCATAGACTTTAAGCGATCGATGTTGGCTTCTCTGCTTTCTCCAATCAGACCTGTTTTGACTATCGCTGGATCGTAGATTAGTTGACCTTGGAAGTGTCCACCCAAAGCACGCATTGCTGCTGCCGAGATTACACCTTCAGGAGCCGCACCGATACCCATCAGCGCGTGGATATTAGTTCCAGCAAAGCCACAGCTAATGGCTGCACCCACATCACCATCTGAAATTAGAGCGACTCTTGCTCCAGCCTCACGGATTTCTTTAATTAAATCGTTGTGGCGTTCGCGCTTCATGACCACAACTACGAGTTCTTCAATCGAGCGCTCTAGACACTCAGAGAGAATCTTCAGGTTTTCTGTTGCTGACTTGTTGATGTCTACCTTGCCCTTAGCTGCGGGAGGTGCTGCTAACTTTTTCATGTAAAAGTCAGGAGCAGCAAATAATCCACCCTTTTCAGAAATTGCCAAGACAGCCATCGAACCAGGTTGTCCATAAGCTACCAAGTTCGTACCTTCACAGGGGTCAACGGCGATATCAATTTCAACTAGTTCATCAGGATTACAGAGAGCTTCGGCATTTGGTTGAGTACAGATACCAACTTCTTCCCCGATGTATAACATAGGCGCGTCGTCGCGTTCGCCTTCCCCAATCACAATGCGACCCCGCATATAAATTTTATTCATCCGCTCCCGCATAGCTTCTACAGCTACCTGGTCAGCGATGTTTTTTTCGCCTTTACCCATCCACTTTGCGGATGCGATCGCCGCTTGCTCTACTACTTCAATAATCTCTAACCCAAGTGTATTTTCCACAGAGTCTGCCCTCTCAACTGCTTGAATTTCCGCTGCTTTATCTGGCCATTTCAGTTTTCAAGTCTACCAAAGGGCGGATACACGTGGAAGAAAGTTAAGTTTTACTGCTAACTGGTTACAAAAGTGCCAGTTAACACATCTTTATTTTTTACTCTTAACTACTCCAGTATAAAGCGCGTTTAAAAGTAACTAGGTTAAGAACTTGCACAAATGGGTAGCGGTTTATGTATACAACATTGCTTTTCTTCAGTGTTTATCTTTAGGTATAAAATAATAAAGAAAAAAAAGCTGGTGAATTCACATAAAAACTAAAAAACGAGACGCAAAGTAAAAAGCTTGTCAAATTCAGAGGTTAATCGTGTTTATCGACTACATCACACTCATGTTAATCAATATGGTAGCTGGGCTATTTCTACTGGCTGACTATGTGTATCGTGGTATAGATAGTTCTAATCAAAGGCCGTGGATTCCCGGTTTCGGAATTACGGGTGCGATCGCACTCACAACTGGTTTACACATGAGCTTCACCTGGCCAGTAATGGGTAGCTTCAATATTGCCTTCGGTGAGACGAGTATCCTATTTGGAATCTTGTTTATTGCAGCTGCAATTTCTCTTGCTCAAAATTGGGATTTATTGACAATCGCAATTTACGGCTTCTTTGCTGGTGCAGTTGCGATCGTAGTGGGTATCCGTATCATCAACTTGAATTTGACAAAGCAACCGCTTTTATCGGGAATCGGCTTTATTTTAACTGGATTAGGTGGTATTTTTGCAGCACCAACTCTCTACTGGAAAACCAACCGAACTTGGCGGCTAATTGGCACAGCAGTGCTGATAGTAGCTGCTCTAATTTGGGCATTGACTGGATATTTAGCTTACTGGAATCATTTAGAGGGTTTCCAAAAATGGGTTCCAGCGCCGATGCGGTAAGCAATAGACTTATTGTAAGAGTAGGGAAAAGGGGAAAGGGTAAAGGGTAAAGGTATGGAATTGTCCCTTTTTCCTTTCCCCAACCGGAAAGCAAAAGTTACTTTTGCAAGATGTCTAACGATCTAGGCTAGAGACATAGTTAAAACCTTGCTTAAAAAAATATGCTGGACTTTCTTAATCCCCTTTTAAATCGCCATCCAGAGCGAGTTAAAGCCAACGTCGAACTTTACACCTGGCAAACTTGTCCTTACTGCATTCGAGCCAAAATGCTGCTGTGGTGGAAAGGTGTAAATTTCACTGAATACAAAATCGACGGCGACGAAGCAGCCAGAGCGAAAATGGCAGAACGCGCCAACGGTCGCCGTACTGTACCACAAATTTTTATCAATAACCAGCACATTGGCGGCTGCGATGACCTCTATCAGTTAGACACACAAAGTCAACTCGATCCCCTTTTAGCCCAAGCCGCTATTTAGAAATCAAATTAGCCCCCAATGACTGGCTTGGTAAGGCTAAATTTAAGAATTTTGATTTCGTTTAGCCCCAGACTTCTAGTCTGTGGGCTATATGCTTTTTATTTCTTGTCGGACAGGCGAGATACTCATCCTAGAAAATGTGTGGAATTTTGAAGTTTTTATATTGATAAGAATATGTTAACTAAATACACAGAATATCTTATACATCAACGATGGATGAGTTATGCCTTAGAATTAGCAAAAACAGCAGGTGATGCGGGTGAAGTCCCTGTAGGTGCTGTTATCATTGATTCAACAGGCAAATTGCTAGCACAAGGAGAAAACAGAAAAGAGCGTGACAAAGACCCTACCGCTCATGCGGAAATTCTCGCTATCAAGACAGCGGCAACAACTTTACAAAATTGGCATCTTAATGAATGCACACTCTATGTAACTCTCGAACCTTGCCCGATGTGTGCAGGTGCGATCGTCCAATCACGACTAGGAATACTGGTATATGGAGTAGACGATACAAAAACTGGCGCCATTCGTACAGTTATTAACATCCCCGATAGCGCTGCTTCTAATCACCGTCTTCAAGTAATCGGAGGCATTCTAGAGTCGGCTTGTCGTCAGCAATTACAGACTTGGTTTGCTGCTAGGCGGCATCAGATAAACTAACGGACAGAGGTGAAACTGTCCATCTGGTACCAGACAAGTCACGCAAGAGAATCTACGGTGTAACTAATCAGACTTTTCGTTAAATTTTACCCGTCAATCAGCTGCATCCGTCATGATGGAATTTTACTCTTCATCCGATACCTGCCAGCACACACCAGCAAATCATCAGGTAACTGGTACTACCTCAAGGGTTTCTCCTTGGTTAAGTCCTCTGGCATATTTATTAGGGCGTCACTGCCTATTACCATTATTCTTTGGACAAATTAGAATAACCGGACAAAAAAATATCCCCACAACTGGGCCTGTGATTCTCGCGCCTACCCATCGGGCGCGTTGGGATGCATTGCTTGTACCCTATGCTACCGCTTGTCTGAGAAAGCAAGACTTGCGATTTATGGTAACAGTTGACGAATGCCAAGGTTTGCAAGGCTGGTTTGTCCAACGTTTGGGGGGGTTTCCTGTAAATTCTAAGCATCCATCAATCCGCACGCTACGACATGGAGTAGAGCTACTTCAGCAGCAAAAAACCCTGGTAATCTTTCCAGAAGGCAACATTTTTCGTGATGGCCAAGTTCACCAGTTAAAACCGGGAATTGCTCGTCTTGCTTTGAGTGCTGAATCTAGTCATTCCGATCTGGGAGTGAAAATTATACCCATAGGAATTAACTACAGCCAACCTTATCCCAATTGGGGTACAGATGTGAGTATTGACATTGGCTCCCCAATTAAAGTCGCGGATTACATGAATGGCTGTATAAAACAAGATGCAAAAAACCTCACAACTGATTTAGCAAAGGCATTGCAACAATTGAGCCATCAAGAAACAAAAGTTACTAATCATGCATTTGCAGAAATTACTAATTCTTGATGTAGTCAAACCTTATAATCATTGACAGTGCATAATTAAGAAACTGCAAAATCCAATATTTGACACTAATTACTAACTGCTATATTCATCCTGAGTAAGTCACAAAACATTAGTAGTCTTTTGCAACCTTTGAGGATGTATATATATAGATTACGCTCTATTAATAATATATTCAGCCAAATTGGCATTTTTTTGAGCCAATAGCTAATTAATTGTCTGCAAACTACTGAATTGCTGGATGATAAATATTTTTACTATTTGGTCAGAGAGTTAAATAAAAGTTGGCAAGTGCCGACTGAAGACATCGCTATTCTGAACGAGTTGGGTGCGATGCCTACGGCGGTCACTGACCGCCGCCGTAGTGCGTGCTACGCCTACACAAAAACTTCAAGCAGTGCTTTGGGAAAATTCTCCTGCCAAATATTCCAGTTAAGTAGAGATAATTATTGGCGAGGAAAGTCGGTAATCAGACAGATGGTGACGCACTCTCCCGTAGGTATCACTCATCACAGCGATATAAGTTAGTTGATATACAAGGGTAATGGGAACTCTATTAAACTGATTTTTAGTCTAAATCAGAGATACTTAGGATGTAACTTTGCTTTGTCCAAGACCAAAACAGAGTTAAGATACCCGAAGTTTCCATAACTCTTTTGTATAGTTGTCGCACTAATTGATCCCATGAACACTGCTGTCGCTGTTACCTTGATGCACCGTACTGTTTTATCAGTTATAGCAGTCCTCAGCCTGCTATCACCTGTGAATGCTCAGGTATCACAGTCACCAGGCACTACCAGCCAACCACAACTCATTGACCCCAACGATCCTAATAACCTCCGCCCCATAACCCAAAATAACAGCCTTTTGAGCATTGCAGGTGGCGATCGCTTAGTAAAAGATGCAGAACAAGCTGTTTCTGCTCAAAACTACCCCTTAGCTGCCAAGAAACTGCAAGAAGCACGTCAAGTTTATAATCAGCTATCTAATTTTTATCAAGAGTTAAATTCTAGCTTTTCGGGAATTGACAACAGAGTTTCTGATTCTCAGCGTCAAAAAGCTCTATTAACAGCCCAAAAGCGAGATGAAGCTACCTTTCAGCTAGCATTGGTACATCGGGCACAAAATCAGCCAGAATTAGCTGTACCATTGTTGATTCAAATAATTAAAAGTCAAAATCCGACGCGGGATTTAGGCAAGAAAGCCTATAAACAGTTGTTTGAGTTGGGTTTTGTTGATTCTCCCTATCCCAGAGAAGGTGGTAGTTCATCTTCCTCATCCCCAAAAAAATAAATTAAATTTTTGTTGCCTCTTTTTGCATACCCATATTTCCTTAACCAATCGCTTGGGAACGCCTCAGTGCTAGGATAGAGCTATCCGCCGCAGCCAAAACCTGAGCGTTCTCAAGCAATACACCCCATTAGGCGCCTGTATCTACAGCCTTGCCAAAGCCTAAAGTTGTCACAGGCGTTTGCTCTATATCTGTTAATAATAGAAAAGTAAGTTTTTTCAGGAATTGCGATGATTAGTCCGCAACAGGTTGAGGAAATGATCAAGGCGGGACTGCCAGACGCACAGGTTCAGGTGCAGGACTTGACTGGTGGCGGCGACCACTATCAAGTGACAGTAGTTTCATCGCACTTTGCAGGTAAAGGACTAGTGCAACAGCACCAGTTAGTTTATGGTGCGTTGGGTCAAGCTATGTCAACTGAAGCGATTCATGCTTTGGCGGTGAAAACATATACTCCCGAAGCTTGGCAAGCAACAGCAAGTTCCTAAAGTTAGGAGTTAGAAGTTAGAAGTTAAGAGTTATGAATTATGAATTTTTAACTCCTCACTCTTCACTCCTCACTCCTCACTTTATTAATGCAACATAGGAAACATAATTACCATGACACCAGAACTCAAAGACAAAATTGATAGCTTGCTACAAGAAAACAAGATTTTAGTTTTCATGAAGGGAAACAAGTTAATGCCCCAATGTGGTTTCTCTAACAACGTTGTGCAGATTCTCAATACCTTGGGAGTTCCCTTTGAGACGGTTGACGTTCTATCAGACCCTGAAATCCGTCAAGGTATTAAAGAATACTCTAGCTGGCCGACAATTCCCCAAGTATATATTAATGGCGAATTCCTTGGCGGTTCTGATATCTTGATTGAAATGTACCAAAAAGGTGAATTGCAAGAAAAGGTAGAAGTAGCATTAGCTTCGTAATCTCTCTTTACCGTAACTAAACGGTATGCTGCTGAATTTGCACTGCGCAATCAAGGCAATATACCGTTTTTTATATCTTTGAAAAAAGAGATACTATTTCTTTCCCCTTTCAAGGATTTTTTAATCGGTTTCTGGCAAAAATAATCTTTTTTGGACTTGATTTTATTGCTAGACAACAATCCCCTCAGTCTAATTGGCAAAACCAATATAGGGCTGAGGGGATGCGTTTAATCAATACAATATCTCCAAAATTTCACACCACGACAACCCATTGACCAATACAGATAATATGCTATAATCATCTGCGATTAATTAACGGTTACTATCAATGACCAGGTAAATGGTACTTAGTAGTAATCGGGTTGTGGCTGTGGTTGCGGCACTGCAAAGTTCGATCCATCGTACAAGAAGCGGCTGGCCTCCTCTTCTAGACGATGAATCAGAAAAGGTTCAATGACGTTGCTATGTCGCAGTGCGGCTAGATATCCATCCAAATACATCCGCATATCATCCGTGCGATAACCGCGATTCCATAGCTCGATGAAGGCATCGGTGAGTCTTTGGTAATAGCGGATGGTTTGTGTGTCTTGGAGCATAACTGCTGTATTAATCTCTTTGGAATGAGAATTGTAAATGATTCACGCTAAAAAGTGAAGTGTAATTTCACTTTGGCATAAACTCAAAGTCAACACATCTACTTTGGGTATTACCCTTATAGCAGCTACAAGCTACTTTAATCCTATTCCAGAAAATATCGATTTTAGTTAGCTGCTTAAGTTATTTTTTTGATTTTCACAATCAACAGCTCAATTGTATTGATGTTATATTCCTGGATGAAGCACTAAATTTTTGCGAAAAAATTGACTTTCATCATCAGGCTGAAAAGCTGTTGTAGCAGGGTTAGCTGGTTGGGTTCTAGATATTTGTCATATAACACCCATCTAAAAGCAAAATGTTAAGCTAAAAGAACTTTTTATAAGTCTAACAACACTTTCGATAAATTTAATAAAAATTTAATAATATTTCTAATCGCCTATCAGCAAGGCATAGATTAAAGATATTGCCACTCATTTTATTAGGAAATGTAAAGTTAATTGCGATTGAAGTAACAAAGGCTACAAAACCTTAGAGATGGGCTTGTTACTTTGAAAGTCATCGACGCTAAGGGGTCTTGCCGCCGTGGGTTCGGTTTGTATAGAAATCATTGAGGGGAATCCCCATTTGAGGTCGTTGTTGGGTTGGCACTTGCAACAACTGGAATACCGCGTGCATCAAGCTGCCAGTATTTATCAAGCAAGGGAAGTATTTTTAAGCCATCAACCAACACTGGTAGTTTTAGATGCAGACCTGCCTGATGGTGATGGTATTGAGTTTTGTCGTTGGTTGCATCGTCAGCAGCAACCTCTAATTTTAATGCTATCTGCCCGTAATAGTGAAGCTGATATAGTTGCAGGTTTAAAGGCGGGTGCAGATGACTATCTGAGCAAACCTTTTGGAATGCAAGAGTTTTTGGCACGGGTAGAGGCACTGATTCGGCGGAAGCGCACACCTACTGCACCAGCTTATTTGGATTATGGCACATTGCAAATCGATTTAGTTCAGCGTCGTGTCCGCTTTCAAGGGGAATTTATTGACTTAACGCCCCAAGAATTCAGTTTACTGTACGTTTTAGCACAAGCTGGGGGAGTACCTCTAAGTAGATCGGAATTATTGCGTCGTGCTTGGCCTGATGCTATTGATAACCCTCGTACCATTGATACTCACGTTTTATCACTGCGGAAAAAGGTTGAACTCGATCCTCGACAGCCCAATTTAATTCAAACTATCCGCAATGTTGGATACCGTTTTAACATGGAAATTTTGAATACCAATATTTCACAGTCACAGACAACAAAGTTAGCTAGAGAGAGATTTAATAATCAACGTTCAACACTTACTAGTAGTCAAGTGTGAATGGCGCATTGGGCATTGGGCATTGGGGTGAGAGGAGTAAGAAAACGATTCCTGATTCCTGTCTTATCCAAAATTTAAAATCCAAAATCGTCTTGAGCTGCTGCTTGAATCAGGTTTTTTCGTAATTCAATCCAGTCTATCTCTGAGGCTGTTTGATTGGCGAATAAATGACCTTGTTGTAGGTGTAATAACCGAGTGCCAAACATCTGGGCTAGTTCCAGTTGGTGATTTACCATTAGAATCGTGGTTTGATGAGTTTGACTCAACTGGGTTAAGATTTGCATTAGATGAGAAGCCGTACCAGCATCAAGGGCAGAGGTTGGCTCATCTAATAATAATATTTTAGGCTGGATGACTAAGGCACGAGCGATCGCTACTAGTTGTCGTTGTCCTGCAGAAAGTTGCACCTCTGTTCGCCCTAACCATTCATTGGGAATGTGTAGTTGCTCTGTCCAATGATTGACTCGTTCCTGAATTGTCTGTTTGGGTAAACCACGCAAAACTAAAGGATAAGCCAAGGCTTGCCCAACTGTCATCCCCAACAGCTTTGACTCTTGTAATACAAGTACAAGCATCTGCCGTAGCTCGATGACTGAAATTTGGCGATATTCTTGATTTTCAAGATAGAGTTTACCACTCGTGGGTTCAATTAGGCGGTTGATGAGGCGTAATAACGAAGTTTTCCCAGCGCCTACTGGGCCTACAATGGCAATGCGTTCGTCTTCGGATGCCTCAAAGGAAATATCCTGCAATATGCGGTATCCCTGCTGATTGCCGGGAAGTTGGGTTTTCAGCTTCGTAAACAGATTAACTTGCTCTAGCCTGAGTATGGCTTTTGCTGTATTCAACGGGACTGAGGATTGCAGAGAAATAACCTAAGTTAATTGTGCAGTGGTTAAAGCTGTAGCGATCGCCCAGCCATCGACTAATAGTAGCAGCAGTGTGCATCCCAGTAAAATCAGGTACATCCAGGGCTGGGCTAAAGGGCGAACATCTGTGGTGTCAATGCTCGTCTTTGCTTGGACAATTTGCACCAAACGGGCAAATCCAGCTACACGCATCGGTAATAAATAAGCTTTCCCATCCTGGCTGAGAAAGTAATAAACTAGTCCTCCTTGTCCAGTGCTGCGGGGTTTTAACTCTTTCACATCTGACCAAGGTAAAGACCAGCCTTTACGAAAAAAGCTCGGCACCCAGGCGGGGTAAGTAACCTGAATTCCCTCGTCATCTACCATTACTTGTTCAGTTAATACCGCGTACAAGGCAACAAAACCGATGCCAATCCCTATCCACAATAATTCTGGGGGTACGGGTGCAGCTGTTACCTGCGATAAAAAGGGTAATGGGACTGTGAGTGCTATGTATAGACTCAGCAACGTTATCCGAATCAAAGGAGACAGACGAAAAGTAGAAGCTGAGATATTGGCTGAGTTTGCTGTCACGGCTCAATTACAATGCTTTCCTTCATTGTAGAGTAGGTCTATGTTCCTGGTAGTTGATGTATGGCAGTTCACGGTAAATACTTCTGCACTACAATCCAACCAGTCAGGGATACCCAGGCAAATCCTATAAATAGAATAATATTTACGCCGATGTGTAAGGGTCTAGCCCAAGGTCGTCTGACACTAATTTGGGTGGCGCTAAAAGCAGATAGCAAAACTAATGCTACGACTATTAACCCAGCAACCAAATGTGACGAGTGTCCTAGTGAGCCAAAGTGCCCTAAAGTGCCAACAATACCGATCGCTAGCAGTAGTAGCACTAAACTTACCATGCTGATGCCCATTGTATAGTGGAGCGATCGCACCCCTTTATTACCGCCCATAAATGGCGCGATCAAAGGAAATTGCTGCGAAGTTCTCGCCCGAAACATCCAAACGCCGGTGACTGCTAACATCAGATATGCCAGCAGCGACAACCCCATCGACCAGGCGGCTATTTTCCACAACCAAAGAAATGAAGGCAGATTCATAAGATTGATTGTAAATGAGAGTGGGGGGCAGGAGAGCAGAGGAGGATAATTAATGACAAATGACCAATAAATAATAAACAAAAAGGGCTGCTGAATTAGCAACCCTTAAATTTAGATAAAATTGTTTTTTTAATCAACCGATGCTAAACCAAGAATTTGCAAGGGTTTTGTAGTATCTCCGATTTTTGTATTAATTTGCTGCACCATTAGTTTGGTATTAAAAGGGTCTTTTTCATCTGATGAGTCTGTATCAAACTCATTAGTACTGGGTTCTTCGAGCATCAGGCGATCGCACGGAATCTTATCGGATAAAATTGCACTTGCCATCATCCCTGTATGAATCTCCACTTGAGCTTTTCGTGGAGCTTCAAAAACTAAACGTTGTCCGGGGAAAACAACCCTTTCAAAATACCAGTTGGGAATATTGGAGATGCGAGCTACCTGTATTTTGCTCGTGGCATTAATGTAGCAGCAGAGAATTTTTCCTGATTGCTCAGGTGGTAGAGGATCTAATATTTGAGCCATAACTGCTGAGGAGCTTTACGCCACAATTTTACATTACACTAGCCAAGCCTAGCACCCACCGATCCCCAGTTGTTGTAACTGCGAATACCAACTGAGTTTTTGTAGATTATTTCTGTCTAAAGATATATTTTTAGTTGTGAAAATTTTGTAATTTTTCACACCTTTTTCGCAATTATACACTATAAAGAAAAGTTTTTGATATTTTTTGCTGGTATAAAAGTTTCAATTCTCTGAAAGCATATTGTTAGGAAATAGACATAATAACGATCCCCTAGCTTTTAGCATAGCGAGGAAGTAAGTTTTGCTCTTTGATCTATCCCAGGATTAATCGCCAGGGATCATCGCTTAATGAATAAACTCAATGTTATGGTAAAGCTATATGAAAAAATGTCTTCATAAAGCTCTCTATAGATTCCATGTATGTTTTATGCACAGCAATTTTAGCGTTTTCCGCAGTTGTTAACGGCAGGTGAGCGGTTATCAATAATCGGCTGAAATGTCAAGCACGATTGTGATAAATAAAACCAAATTAAACAAGCACACAGTTTAAAGCTGAATGTTTTTCTCGCTTTCTCCACAGATTGGCAAGATGGAAGTTAAAACACAGATGATGGAAAATCGAATTCTTTACGTTCGCCTTCCTTGTAACCCCATCTTTCCTATTGGGGTTGTCTACCTAAGCGATCATGTACACAAGCAGTTTCCTAATATTGAACAGCGCATCTTTGATTTGGGAACAGTGCCACCTTTAGATTACAGTTCGGCTCTGGATCGCTGTATTGATGAATTTAAACCGACACTACTAGTATTTTCTTGGCGGGATATTCAAATTTATGCCCCAGTTGGCGGACGTGGTGGCAACCCGCTACAAAACGCTTTTGAATTTTACTACGCCAAAAATCCTCTATTGAAACTACGCGGCGGATTGGGCGGTTTGCGAATCTTCATCGCCTACTATTTAGAGTTGTGGCGAAACCAGGGCTTAATCAAACGCGGTTTAAACCGTGCCCAAAAATATAATTCTGATGCTCGTGTAGTTGTAGGTGGTGGTGCAGTCAGCGTATTTTACGAGCAATTAGGTAAAAGCTTACCCCAAGGGACAATTATTTCTGTAGGTGAAGGCGAAACCCTGCTGGAAAAACTTTTAAGTGGCAAAGATTTTCGAGATGAACGTTGTTACGTTGCTGGAGAAACTCAACCACGTCAACGGCTAATTCACGAACAACCCACCCCAATAGAAAAAACAGCTTGTAACTACGACTATATCGAAAGCATCTGGCCAGAATTTAACTTTTACCTGCAAGAGCAAGACTTTTATATAGGTGTACAAACCAAGCGTGGTTGTCCTCACAACTGTTGTTATTGCGTCTACACCGTTGTCGAAGGCAAACAAGTACGCATCAACTCAGCAGATGAAGTAGTTGCTGAGATGCGCCAATTATACGATCGCGGCATTCGCAACTTCTGGTTTACCGATGCCCAATTCATCCCCGCGAAAAAATTTATCGCCGATGCTGTAGAATTATTGCAAAAAATCGTCGATTCTGGTATGACAGACATCCACTGGGCAGCATATATCAGAGCCGACAATTTGACACCCGAATTGTGTGAGTTGATGGCGAAAACCGGGATGAACTATTTTGAAATCGGCATTACCAGTGGTTCTCAAGAACTCGTGCGGAAAATGCGAATGGGGTACAACTTGCGAACCGTCTTGCAAAACTGCCGTGACTTAAAAGCAGCTGGTTTCAACGACTTAGTTTCTGTCAACTACTCCTTTAATGTCATTGACGAACGTCCCGAAACCATCCGCCAAACCATCGCTTACCACCGCGAACTAGAACGGATTTTTGGTGCTGATAAAGTTGAACCTGCCATTTTCTTTATTGGACTACAACCCCATACCCATTTAGAAGAATATGCTTTCAAAGAAGGCATCCTCAAACCAGGGTACAATCCAATGAGTTTGATGCCGTGGACAGCCAAAAAACTTCTCTGGAATCCCGAACCCCTTGGTTCATTCTTCGGCGAAGTCTGCTTGCAAGCTTGGCAACAAAACCCCAACGACTTCGGGCGCGAAGTCATGAAAATCTTAGAAGAAAAGCTGGGTTGTGCTGACTTAGAAGCAGCACTAACAGCACCATTAGAGACGAAAGAAAAACAGTTAGCGGGTGTATCCTAGAAAACACTAAAATATGAAGAAATTCAGAATTCTGAATTTCCCCCTCTATCTTCCTCAGTGCCTCTGCGGTTATTTTTACCAAATCCCATGTTAGAAGGTTCAATCCTACAACAACTAGAAACAGCTCATCGCCACACCACCAGGCCAATTCGATTCGGTGTTTACTACAAAAATACCTTAGTTGCCCTGTGCCACGCTTTAGAAGACCATATCTTAACCGATGACGGTACACCCTTAGTCATCACAGCCTTCCAACAAGGTAAATGGTATCTACAAGAAGCTGAACGATATGCAGACATCGCCCAGTGCAGCCGCCAAATTGCCATCATGGCAGCTACTGAATCTGGCTTTGCTGAACATCCTACCAGCCAGCTACCCAATGTAGACTTAGTAGGATTAGATGCAGGCGATCCAGTGGCGCAAGAGTGGCACTTAATTATTTTATCGCCTAATTACACAGCAATGGTAATTTGTCAAGAATTATCTGAGGCTGATTATGGCAGCGCTGGAGTGCCGACATCAGACTTAGAGCGCAAATTCTATGGCTTGTGGACATTTGAACCAGAGTTAGTCCAAGAGACAGCAGAAATAGCGATCGCTCACATCAAAAAATACAACCCAGAACTGGCACAAAAACTCACAGGCAATAAACAGCAAATTGTACCGTCAATGGACAGATCCCAAAATTTAGGTGCAGTTGTTTCTCGTGTAGTAGATTACCTCCAGACTGGGCAAGAGAATTTATCCATCCCCACAGCACTTCAGAAACAAACGCTAGATCGCAACTTGGTTTCTAACGAAATCCAAGCCTTTTTGCGAATGGCGCAACTGATGGATATGGCAGATGTCAACAATCCAATGGCAGCTGCGGAAATAGTAGTTCTTGCTGAAGTGATCGCCCAGCTTTTGGATCTTCCCGCATGGCAGATTAAGAGGTTGCGGCTAGCGGCTTTGTTACATCGCATAGATCCATTACAGAAAGCAGAAAGCGTTCTCACTGGCGGTACATCCACACGCTACCAAGAAGATGCCCCTTGTTGCCCCTTAGTACCAGGGGCGCAAGTATTGCGAACCATGCCACGACTGCGAGCAGTAGCCCAAATTATTACTCACCAAAGCGAGTGGTGGAATGGCACAGGGGAACCAGCAGGTTTAGCTGGAGATGAAATTCCCTTAGAATCGAGGATTTTGGCATTATTGGCAGATTTTCAGTGGCGAATCAATCAGCGAAAATCGTCAAATCAAAGCCGAGAACAGATATTTACTCAAGCTTTAGATGAGTGCAGACAGCAACAATCTACGCGCTTTGACCCTAAACTTGTAGATACCCTAGCTTTATTAGTTATGGGTTTACAACAGGGACTCGACTTACCCTTGATGACACCCAAATTCAGCGCCGGCATCTGGATACTTGATTCCCAATGGGATAGCCACAGCAAGATCAGTGAAGAGATTGGTAGTTACTTTACATGAATATTGAAGCCATTAAATTAGGAAAACTCAAACAACTTCCAGGGGCAAATTTAGAAGACGAAGAACTCTCCCGACTAGATTTAAGCCGGATTAATCTTGCTGGTGCTAGCCTTGTCGGCACTAATTTTGCTGGTTCTAAGCTCGAAGGTGGACATTTGGAGGGGGCAAATTTGATGGGAGCCAACCTCCAACAAACTGACTTGCGGGCGAATTTGATGGGAGCGAACCTGATGCAAGCAGATTTAACGGGCGCTGACTTGCGAGGTAGCAATTTGCGTGGTGCTAACTTGATGGGAGCAAGACTCAGTGATGTGTCATTAGTGGGTGCTTTCTTGAGTGGTGCCAATTTGATGAATGTGAACTTGCAAGGCGTAGACTTGCGGGGCGCTGACTTGCGCGGTGCAAACCTGACAGGGGCAAATCTCAAAGGTGCAGACTTGAGTCGCGCCGATTTGCAAGGGGCTTTGTTGAGTGAAGCAAACCTCGAAGAAGCTGACTTGCGGGGGGCGAATTTGGCAGGGGCGAATTTAACGGGGGCGAATTTACTCTGTGCAGAGTTAGAAGGTACAAATTTGAGCGGCGTTAATTTGAATAAAGCGTGTGTGGTGGGTACTGTGGTTGAGACGCTTGCGTAAAGATTGCACTAAAATGTTAAAATTTTTGCAGATGAAGCAGGTGAAAATTTGTGAGTCTACAAGAAGTTATCAAACTAGCAAAGCAGCTTTCAACTGCGGACAAAGTACGTTTGATACAGCAAATTGCTGCTGATATAGAACGCGAGTTAATAGATAAAGTGTCTACTCTTCCTTGCCAATCCTTGTGGGGACTATGTGCTGATTTAGGAAACGCACCTTCCACACAGGAAATTGATCTAGCCCGTAGTGAAGAATGGGCTAGCTTTTCACGGAAGGAGATTTGATCCTACCTGCTGTATTATCAATATATTCTTGTGGGAAAATTTGCCTTCCTAATACCAATGCTTCTTGTCTTTCCTCATCTGTCATATAATCATCTCCCTTGAGTCCTGTTGGGGTACGTCGAGGATTTCCTCCTGCATCTAAATATCGCTGACGTGCGATCGCAAATAGTTCTAATATTCTTTGCGCTTGCTGCTGTTTAATGGTATTAGATTGCGTCATCGTTTTATTCCCATCCGAAGGTCACTACTTCGCCGTTTTGTAATATCGTTGCCAAGGGTAAAACAGTGCTAGGAGCTTGAATGTGCCAATACCCTGTGTCTTCATCATATAATCTCCAAACAAGTAAATTTAGAGCTTCTAGGGCATTTATTACTAAGTATTGCTCTTCTGTGGGTTCCACAAATGGTAAGTGTTATGTAAGCCAGTGCCGATCTTATCAGAGAGGCGATCGCTCAGTCCTTCCTCGCGTTAATATACTTTCGTTGTCTTATTGGGGCATTTTACTACACCGTTTATGTATTCTGGTCGAGAGGGTATGCGACCATAAATTTCAACGTTTTTACAAACAATACTTAGGGTTTTCAGTTGTTTATCTCCAGTAATGGGAACAGCAAAGACTGCTCCAACATACGACTTAAGCTCAAAGCCCCACTTTCCATTACAATAGTCTTGAACGGCATAGCTATAAACAGCATCAATGGTTGTCTTAGAGATAAAGTCAGCATTTATCTCAGTATAGTAACCATAACAAATTTCTCTTCCGAAAATTGGTGGAAAGTAACCATATTTAGTTCCTCGTTCATCAGGAGGTTTAAAAAAGGTTTTGTGTTTGGAGAAGTAGCTCTGTTGCTCCTGAATCTTATATATAATATGCTTTTCTGCTTCTTTCTCAAGTCTTGATATCTTTTCATCCATTGCCTTATTTTCGTCTTCATTACTACACCCAGTAAAAAGGAAGCTTAGTGGAATAATTAGTACTAAAGCTGATACGATTAATATTTTTATTTTCATATATGACGCGATCGCTCAGTTCGCCCTCGTATCCACAAAGCTAGTACACTCATTAACAACACTCCCATAACTCCTTGCAGGGGATTATTATTCACACCAGTTACCCAATCAGGAACTTCACCAGAATATTTCACTAATTTACCCACATTAATAATGTAGTAACCCCAAACTAAACCACCATGCAAACCAATTGGAAAACCCAAACGTCCCCTCCGCCAACGCTTTCCCCATACCTGCGTTAACCCCAGCAGTACTAAAGCTGGAAATTGCGGCAGTGTATGAATAATTGCCTCCAATGGTTTAATAAAGTGCAATGTAGCAAAGGCAATTGCATCTGTCCACAGTGCCACACGCAGACTGTAATCTCGTTGTAATTCATCTAGCAACCAGCCTCGGAATAACAATTCCTCAGCAAACCCAACACCTAAGCCAACAAGTAAACCCTCTAAAACAACTTTCAGCAAAAAAACTTTCGGTTGCTGCCACACCAACCAACCCAACAAACTTTCTACCCCAAAAAGTATCAAAATATTAATTATCCCCAGAGCCAAGCCACGCAGTAAATCTACACCGTTTTGCCGCGTGAATTCTAAACCATAATGTCGTAGAATTTGGGGCTGCTGGTAGACATATTTACCCCATAGTCTCAGGAGGAGAATAAATATTGCATATAACATCACCAATGTCAATATACTTTCTAAGTTTGAATCATCCACTAGTAAGTATATTGGTGTAGCCAATGGCAACCATAGCAACAATAAAGTCAAAATAAAAGCACCCAGCCTGATAGGGGCAGGGCGTTCAGCTAAACGGACAAAGTTTTTTTTCATACCAAGTAAGTCACCAATCACCAGTCAATACTCTATATTTCGACAAATGACCAATGACAAATGACTAATGACTATTCATCAGGTTCAATCGTGCTACTTAAACCGTGACTTATCAATGTTTCGCAATAAAACTCAGCGTGTTCCAAGGCGCAAGTAATGACTAAAGCTAGCCCGTTAGTATGGGCTTCCATCATGATGCTCACAGCTTGGGGTTGGGTAAGGCTTGGTACAGTGGCGATTAGCGACTGTACAACATGCTCCATAGAGTTGTAGTCGTCGTTATGGAGCAAAACGCGATACCGAGGCGCGAGCTTGCGGGTTGTGGAAGGCTTTTGAATAGTTTCAACTGACACGGCTCTTTGCTCTTTTCTCGTTACTTCACTACAACAAAGTCTCTGTTTTGCGATCGCTCAACAGTTGTTTACCTATTCTATAGTATTTCTGCTCAGATACTATGCTAGGAAAACCCTTTGCTGGCAGGGATTGGTTGATTAATTTTGCGTAGCCACTTGATAAGGCACACGTCTAAGACATGGCTGCCGTAAGAGTGCTACCCTAATCTTACAGAAGCTTTTCTTAAACGTAGCGCATTTTCACTTTTAAAATTAAGAAAGTTGCAAGCAAAACAATCCTTGCCCCTGCCCAAGATGGACATGAGCCTAGATTTTCTTCAAACGGGACAAATTGTGTCTCTAGAGTATGGCGACAGGAACCTGTATGCAGAAGTCATTCAATTTGTAGTTTCCCGCCAGTTGTGCTGGGTGCGTCCTTTGTTAATAGTTACTTTTATAGAAGAATCACCCCTAATTACCGATTTGCGAGATGCATCTGACTTACTTTGGCCTGCCAATTTATTTCGCCCAGCATTAGACACAGAAGTAATTACCTTCTTGAGCCAACTTTTAGCCAAAGAACCAAAAACTGAACCTGATTCAGCCGCAAAGCAGCAACTTAATCAGTTTATTCACCAACTTTGGCAAGCATATCAAGAGGGATTGGTGATTGGGGATTAGGATGGGGCATTGGGAATAGGCAACATAGAGACTTCTTGAATAATTCTTCCTTGTCCTCCCAGTCCCCAATCCTTAATTCCCAGCATTTTTCATACGTTGAAGACTATGAAATTCGATTGCTAAATTCTTCGCACCAGAAATTTTTTCGTCCCTTTGTAAGGTGGATAATTGTGGTTAGCAGCGTCGTTAATCGCCTCATGCATCACCTGAAGGATATGACTAGAAGTCAGTTTATCTGGCTCCCCAGTAGTCATATTGATGATATCAATTCCCTTATACCAATTCTATGTGAGGCTGCATAGAACTGTAGAATAAAGGGCGGGAAAGAATCAAAACTAGAAGTAAACAATGGCACGTCCTTTCAATCTAGAAATATCGGAGAGTGCTGAGTATTTGTCCAAAAGTCTTAGCAAG
>NZ_JAVRBQ020000074.1:0-70030 GCF_034531215.2 Nostoc sp. ChiSLP03a | reverse complement strand
TACATTAGTTGCCTGAACTTGCGCCTGGTATACACCATTACCCACTTGGATATTAGAGGCTGTAATAGTTCCACCTGCAACATTTATCCGCGCCTGACCGTTGGCTTGAATCGTTTGCGGTTGGAAGGATTCAACAGAACCCGCTACGTTGAACTGACCATTTAATGCTCCTTGGAATTGCTTGGGTACTTTTGCCAACTGCTGCACAGGCACATTCTTAGCCTGAACTTGCGCCTGATAGACACCATTCCCCACTTGGATATTAGAGGCTGTAACCGTACCGCCACCAATAGCAAGGCAACCCTCACCACTGCCACGGAAGGTTTTCAGGCTGAAATCATCTCTGCTACCTGCGATTTGGAATGTTCCCGCCAAAGGATTATCTAAAGCTGGGGGGGACTGTTTCAATATTCGTCCCAACCGCACGCCATTAGCTACCAGTTGAGCTGAGAAACTTTGGTCTTGCAGTTGGATATTAGAAACTGCAACTGTACCGCCACCAATTTGAACTCCTGCACCATCACTGCGAATTGTAGCAATTTCAAATGGTGCTGTGCTGCCTGAGAGAATGAGACGACCATTGAATTGTGCCCCAGCCAAAGAGACATTTTGCAGTTGACTTTTGTCTACAAAGGGTTCTAATTTTACCCCAGAGGCAACAGCCACAGCTTGCCAACGCTCATTGGCATAACTACCAGTTGCCCGAACTGTACCACCACTTATATTCAGAGCCACATTGCGGAAAGAGACGGTGCGATTTGGAGCGATCGCAACTTCGCCTGTTCCGGGATAAGTTCCATTGGGAGCTTGAAACTGTACCACGGTTTGGACATTCGTAGGAGCGCCAGTTAGTTGAGCTGTACCAGAGACATTGCCGATTTGAAAGGTAGGTGTTGTTTCATAAACTTTGGCGATCGCATCCCCTGGAACATTCTTGGCAGCGAAATTTAAATCCAGTCGCGGATTTTTACCAAGTCTAATTGTACCAGCGCCCGTGATTTCACCACCAACTTTGGCTTTACCTTGAATATCTTTTAAGGTAAGTAAAGAGGAACTAGTAGCAAGCTCAAACTTACTACTGATGCTATTAAAATCAACTTTGTCAATTCTGGCAGTTTGGATTGTGGCAACTGAGCCAGAGAGTATTGGCTCTTTTGTCGATCCGGTAATCTGCAAAGAAGCTTGCACTTGTCCAGCGATCGCTACAGGTAATTTTACCTTGAGAGTCTCCTGGGCATTCGCCAAACTCACCGCATTTACACGCGCTGCCAACTTCAAGCCTGCTTGAGTGTCGATGATTCCCGTAGCCACTAAAGGAATTTTGCCGTAGTTGCTAGTCACATTATTTAACTGCAACTCCGTTCCTTGGAAGTGCAGGTTTCCTTGGCTATTGCTTAACAGTTGCGGGACTTTGGGTATTTGCAGCGTTACCCCTTGCACAGTAGCGTTGCCAAACAATAGAGTTGGCTGTCCTGGTGTCAACCGAACTAACAAATCGCCATTGGCTCGACCCGCTTGTAAGTTCACTGGTAACTTAATCAACCGACTAATATTCTCAGCCAAAAAATCTTGTGCTTGCACCTGGAAAGTCCCTGCTAGCACCTTAGAACGTGTCTCTCCCTGAATGGAAATATTGCCACCACTGTCTGCTTGACCCCCAACTTCAAACCGTATCAACTGGTTATTTGCTAAAAGTTGAGCAGATCCATTAAGTTGAGAAAATAGCACCGGCAATTGCTGAGTGTTGTTAGCGGTAGCAGGGCGTTTATCCAGTACTGAATTAGAATTTGGGTCTTCTCCCTTGCCCCCCTGCCCCCCTGCTCCTCTGCCCTCCTGCTCCTCTACCCCCTCATCTCCCTCTACTCTCTCATCCGGCATCAAGGCCAGCTTGGCATTCCGAAACCGCAGGTAGTCCAAATCGGTTTTAATTGCACTGCTTCCACCTGACGGCGCGATGGTAGTGGAAATCCAACGCCCTTGATCGTCCTGGTCAATGTAAATATCTGGGTTGACTAAAGTTACATCTAGCTTTAGATGGCGATTAAAAATTAGTTGTAACAGATCGAAACCCACCTCTACAGATTCGACTGTGGCCCGATCTGCATCTGTAGGTGTGGCTGGGATAGCTGAAGCCCCAAACTGTACTCCTGTCAACGAAAATTGTGTGACTCTTCCCAGTTTTACCGGACGGTTGAGTGTAGTAGTTAAACTTTGTTGTGCCAAGGGTGTTAACTCTGTTTGGACAAAAGTCCACAACCGCCAAATACCAACGATAACTCCTAACAGCAAAAGTCCACTCAAGGCAATGCTACCCCGGCTCAATACCAGCAACCACAAATGTTTGCGGATAGGGGAGGGGGAATGAATATCTTGATTGGTAGATTTAGTCATTTGCTTTCACTGTATTAATTGCCGGATGTCGTTGGCACACACAAGCATTAACTGGCACATTGGTTCAGTATGCCATTTCCAGGATACGCCAACTAAACTCAAGACCCCATTGGTTGAGTTACGGTATTTTCTCGATCCAATACTTATGCTGAATAATATTGGCGTTTTCAGGAAAATCTGAATAGAGTGAAAATTATTCCTGTGACTTTCCTTGAGGCACAATCTCGAACTTTAATATGAATAAACCTTAAAAAGGACAGATGATTACACCAATGCGTGTTTTTGTGTTAATTTTTAATGCTCGAACGGAAAATGAGGGGATTCACACGATTCGGGAAGGCGAGCGCAATAAAATTCTGATGTTCGAGTCAGAAGATGATGCCACGCGCTTTGCCCTGATGTTAGAAGCTCAGGATTTCCCCGCACCCACACCGGAGCCGATCGATGCTGAAGAAATCAAGGAATTTTGCGAAAGTGCTGGGTATGAATGGGAAATCATCCCAGAAAACAGCAATTTAGTTGTAACTCCCCCAGAACTTAACGTCGAAAAAACCGACTGGCAAGAAGATGCCCAGAAGGAGGATACTGTTGAAGACACTTTCCCTCTCAATCAACAGCCGCTAGAAGAACCAGAATTGTCTGATTCTGAATTAGAGAAGATGCGTCGCAAATTGGAAGGATTGTTGTAAGTAGTCATTGGTCATTAGTCATTAGTCATTAGTCATTGGTGATTAGCCATTGGTCGCTAACTGACTAATGACAACGGACATAGATAGATGCCCAAAGAAAGGGCGGCGTAGGCTAGAACAAATGACAAAGGACAAATGACAAAGGACAAATGACAAATGACAAATTTGCAAGAACGCGGGCATCTTTTAACTGAGCTGGTAAATCCTAATAGTCTGAACTTAGACCAGCTCAGTTCTCTGGAATTGGTGGAGTTGTTTAATGACGAAGACCAAAAGGCTGTCGCAGCAGTTGCAGCGGCTAGAATTCAGTTGGCAGAGGCAATTGAGCGCACCGCAGAGCGTTTGCGCCACGGAGGGCGCCTATTTTATATCGGTGCGGGTACAAGTGGCAGGTTAGGGGTGTTAGATGCTGCTGAGTGTCCACCTACTTTTTGTACACCCCCAGAGTTGGTACAGGGGATTATTGCTGGTGGTGCTGGCGCACTAGTACGCAGTTCTGAAGATTTAGAAGACAGCATTGAAGATGGTGAAGCGGCGATCGCTGGGCGGCACGTTACCCAATTAGATGTCGTAGTTGGCATTACCGCTGGTGGGACAACGCCTTATGTCCACGGTGCGCTTCATGCTGCTCGTCAGCGAGGAGCTACAACTATTTTTATCGCCTGTGTTCCTGCTGAACAAGTTAGCTTTGATGCCGATATTGACATTCGCCTATTAACAGGCCCAGAAATAATCGCCGGTTCAACTCGCCTGAAAGCTGGTACAGCCACTAAATTAGCTTTAAATATTCTTTCTAGCGGCGTGATGGTTAAGCTCGGCAAAGTTTATGGCAATCGCATGGTGGATGTAGCAGTCACAAATCAAAAATTACGCGATCGCGCTTTGCGAATTTTGCAAGACCTCACAGGTTTAAGTCGCGAAACTGCTGGTTTTTTACTAGAACGTAGTGGTAAATGGGTTAAGCTGGCGTTATTGATGCACTGGACTGGTTTGGAAAAAGACGAGGGCGATCGCCTTCTTTCAGAACACCAAAGTAATCTCCGGGCAGCTATTATCAGCTATCAAAACCACAAGCAACCTTGAATAAATTGTCTAAATAAATACTTTATAATCTGGCTGCTACTTGTTTTAGTAGCACGCCTTTTTTTTAAAATAATATTCCCTAGAAAAACTGAAATTAATTAGCATAATTAAGAATAGTAAATTTAAATAGATATTTTAACCTATGTTGTCAATGTGAATAACAAAAGTAAAACTCTTTAGAGACTGCTAGTATTTTTTAAACTAAAATTCAGAATTTATACGGATATGATTCAGTATGAAAATTCTTAAAATAATATATAAATACATCATAATCTCAACTATGGCAACCTACTTTAGTCATAAATATTAGCAGAAAAGTAAACTCTGCCAATAAAGACTCTATGCTAGATAAATTATTTACTAGCAATAGTTTTGTCATGTTAACATCTGTCTTGCTTTTAATAATCTTGATTTAGATTGCTATATACTAAATGCATTTGCACTTATTCACAGCTATATAGCTAGAAGACTGTGACGGAAGTGTTGCCTACCTCTGACAAGTGACTTAAGAAACTTGTCTGGTTAATTGAGATGGTAGGTAGATTTACGCTGTGCTCTACTAGTATTGGTTTTTAATAGCTAGCTTTTTAATAAAAGGAACAAACTATGCCCCATCAAGAACTTATTTCAAATAACCTAGTAAATGAATTTAAAACTTGTACTCAGTTGCAATATAATGGCAAGTTAAATATTAAGAGTTCCAAGGGCAGCCAATGGACTTTTTACTATCGATTGGGACGGATAGTTTGGGCAACAGGCGGAACTCATCCCTTCCGACGTTGGCGCAGACATATAGTCCAGAATTGTCCCCAGATTGATGTTGATAAGTTGCAGTTACGTGGGCAAGACCTATCCATTGATTACTGGGACTATAAACTGATAGAAGTATTTTATAAAAAACAGAAAATTCAGAGAGAACAGATTCAATCTATTGCGGAAAATACGATAGCAGAACTATTATTTGACCTAGCTTTGCAAGGAAACTTTGCTTCTTTAACTTGCAATCGCAGCCAAGAAGTTATTTTAGAAACTCCAATGAGCTTCACGAGTTCAGAAATGTCTGTAAAGCACATGCAAGACTCATGGAAAATTTGGTCAGAAGCAGGTTTAGCAAATTTTTCTCCTGACTTAGCACCAATTCTACGACGACCAGAACAACTTGAGCAGATGGTAAGTCCATATGTTTACAAAAACTTTGTGAATTTAATCAATGGCAAATTCACTCTCCGAGATTTAGCCATGAAAATGAAGCAAAGTGTATTGCCATTGACCCGTTCATTACTTCCTTATATCCTTAAAGGAATCATCGAATTGATAGAAGTACCTGATTTGCCTTTAGGAATTACTGAAGTTAATAATAACTCTACCACCACCCAACCAAAAAAGCGAATTGCTCCACTAATAGCTTGCGTCGATGATAGCCCTCAAGTATGCAAAATGGTAGAAAATATTGTCACTTCCAATGGATTGAGATTTATCAAAATTCAAGATGCTGTACAAGCTCTACCAACCCTGATTCAGGATAAACCAGACCTGATTTTCTTGGATTTGATTATGCCGATTGCTAGTGGTTACGAAATTTGTACTCAGTTACGACGAATATCTACTTTTTCCAACACACCAATAATTATATTAACAGGTAGTGATGGTCTTTTAGATAGAGTTCGTGCCAAAGTAGTTGGTTCTACAGATTTTCTCACTAAACCTGTAGTGACTGATAAGCTAATGAGTATAATACGTAAATATTTACCTACACAGAGCGTATCCACCGATAAGAGTAAATCTAATCTAGAGGTTTGTAAATAGGGAGAGTTAGAGACAATTTTTGGTTCTCAATTATTCCTCAATATTTATAGACTTTTTTACCTCAGTAATAATTCAATTATTGAGGTTCTACAAGTTAGATTACCTTTATTATTCAAATCATTTTTTGTCATTGTTTTAGCCCTTTAGGTGTATTATTACCTTTCAACTATTTAGCTATTATTCATGTTTGAAAATTCAATCAAAACTTGAAAATTTAAATTAGGTTATCAAATTATTTTATATTAAAAATTATATTTAATAAAATTATGTTTATTACGTACTTTTTCTGAGGTTTATAAATAAAGATTGAATCAAAATTAGACAAATACAATTTTTTGTATTTATAGCAGTCCTATTTGATTTGTGAAATATTGGTTAGGGCAAAGGGGTTAGGGCTAGTCTCTAGTCCCTTCCATGTCTTTTTGAGAAATCATTGAGGATTTGTATATTTTGTTTACATTTTGAGAAAAAGTTAATGAGTAGTTGCCATGAATACTGTTTTAGTTGTTGAAGATGGCTTAACAGATATGGAAATAATCAGCCGTTACTTGCAACAGGCAGGTTATTCTGTGATTAGCGCCACTAGTAGTGAAGAGGCTCAAGACAAAATAGATAAAAATAAGCCAGATTTAATATTTCTCGATGTAATTTTACCAGGAAAAAGTGGCTTTGAAATTTGCCGAGAACTGAAAAATAATCCCGATACTAGCAAGATACCTGTGGTTTTTTGCTCTACAAAGAATAGTGATGTGGATAAAATTTGGGGTAATATGTTAGGCGCTGATGGTTATCTATCAAAACCGATCGATCGAGATGAACTAGTGGTAATTTTAAAGCGATTACTTAATTAGTAAAAATTTCATAAGTCAATAAATTCTATAAGTCACTATTTTTTAAATATAATTTCTTCAAGAATCAACAATAACTGCAAATAGTGGCTAGAGATAAATCATCAAGGACAAAGGATCGATAGCTTTGGAAACCCAGCAAAAGTTTTTAAGTTTTAATTTGGGAGTAAGTGATACAGCCGTCATTTCTCTACAACACATCACAGAAGTTTTACAAGTATCATTACCAGAAGTATGTGGTGTTCCTCAGATGCCAAGCAGCATTTTAGGTATTTATAACTGGCGTGGTGAGATGCTTTGGTTAGTTGATTTAGAGGCAATGTTAGGTTATCCTACTATTTCGCAAGGGCCAAATTTACTTTCAAAAATGATGGCAATTGTTCTGGAAAATAAGGGTAAGTATTTGGGACTTTTGGTACGACAGCTAATAGATATTGAATGGCTAGATCCTAAAGAAATGAAACCTGCAACTGCTGAATTATTTTATCCTAAATTATCACCTTTTTTACAGGGATATTTTATTAATGATTTAGAGGAGATAATTTTTAATTTGGATGCAAAAACTATTATTCAAGCTCCAGCATGGGGAATTCATAATTGAATATTTAGTAAGATGTGATTTTTGAAAATTCCTAACTCTTAATCAGCAAATACTAGAAAAATATCGCTTGCCACATATCAATTTATTACCTATCACAATTTTTAGGTTTAATCAAATGACATTTTTGTATAACAATAGCCATGATAACGAGCATTTAATTTCTGAATTAGAAAATCAGAATGGTAACGCTAATATAGCAAATATTGCTAGTAGTGAAATATCTTTGTTAAGTGCGATCGCTCAAGAATTTAAAACTTGGCGGCGACAGATGAAAGATATCGCAATTCACATGCGCCAAGCCCCAAACATTGATACATTACTTAAAATTACTGTAGCACAAATTAGAGAAAAGATTGGCTGTGATCGCGCCTTAATTTATCAGTTTACTTCGCGAGAATCAGGTAATGTTTTAGCCGAATCAAGAACATTAGGTTGGACTCCAACTTTAGGCGAAAATATTCCTGGAATTATTTTTGGTCTATATACCAATCAAGACTATGTAGAAGCTGTAGTTATTGACGATATCAATCAGATTCAACTTACCCCTTATCAAAAGCAGCTGCTAGATAAATTTCAAATTAAAGCTAGTTTGAGTTTACCGATTGTAGTAGAAGGTAAAGTGTGGGGCTTACTAGCAGTCAATAATTGCTACTCAAAGCGGCAGTGGCAAGAAGTAGAAATTAGCCTACTATCTCAACTGACAACAGAACTAATTTACAAATTACAAAGCTTTGAATTCCAAAAAGAACAGCAACAGCGGCTACTAGCAAAAAAATCGGTAGCTAAAGTCATCGACAAAATTCTGCGGGTATCAAATGTCGATAAGCTTTTTCAAACAACTACTCAAGAAGTACGCCAATTACTAAAATGCGATCGCGTTGGTGTCTATCGCTTCAAACCTGACTGGAGTGGTGAGTTTGTCGCTGAGTCAGTGGGTAACGGTTGGATAAAAATGGTCGGCCCTGATTTTTACATGGTCTGGGAAGATACCCACTTACAAGATACTCAAGGAGGACGTTATGCCAAGGGTGAAAGCTTTGTAGTTAATGACATTTATCAAATGGGCCATTCTCAATGTCATATTGACATTTTAGAGCAGTATGAAATGAAAGCTTACATCATTGCACCCATATTTGCTGGAGAAAAATTATGGGGTTTGTTGGCAGCTTATCAAAATTCTGGGCCTCGTGATTGGCAACCTTGGGAAGAAACCTTTGTAACTCAAATTGGGTTGCAATTTGGTGTAGCTATCTCACAAGCAGAATATCTCGAACAAGTGCAGAAAAAATCTAACCAACTAGCTCAAATAGTTGAACAAGAGAAAGTTTTCACTAAGATAGTCAACCGCATCAGACAATCTTTAGACGTAGAAAGCGTCTTCAAAACAACCACTCAAGAAGTGCGTCAATCACTACAATGCGATCGCGTTGCTGTCTATCGTTTTAACCCTGACTGGGGTGGTGAATTTGTGGCTGAGTCTGTGAGTACTGGTTGGACAAAACTGGTAGGCCCTGATATTAAAACCGTTTTGGATGATACCTACTTGCAAGAAACCAAGGGAGGTCGGTATGTCAGAGGTGAAAACTTTGTCGTTAATGACATTTATGAAGTAGGGCTAGCTCCCTGCCATATTGAGATTTTAGAGCAGTTTGAAGCCAAAGCTTATATCATTGTTCCGATATTTTTCGGGGATAAATTGTGGGGATTGCTGGCAGCTTATCAAAACTCTAGCTTCCGTGAATGGCAAAGCTGGGAAGTGAACTTTTTGGTTCAGACTAGCTTGCAATTTAGTTTAGCTAAATCACAGATAGACTATTTGGAATTAGTGCGAGTTAAATCTGAGAAACTAGCTCAAATAGCAGAACAAGAGAAAGCTCTCACCAAGATCAGTAACCGCATCCGGCAATCTTTAGATGTAGAAGAAATCTTCAAAACAACTACTCAAGAAGTCAGACAATTACTGCGATGTGATCGCGTTGCCGTGTATCGCTTCAATCCCAACTGGAGTGGTGAATTTGTCGCCGAGTCAGCAGGTCATCTTTGGGTAAAACTGGTAGGCCCCGATATCAAAACCGTCTGGGAAGATACCCACTTACAAGAAACTCAAGGAGGTCGATATGCCCAAGGGGAAAACTTTGTTGTAAATGATATCTATCAGGTAGGTCATTCTCCTTGCCACATTGAAGTTTTAGAGCAATTTGAAGCCAAAGCTTATGTAATTGTTCCTGTATTTGCTGGCGAACAATTGTGGGGATTGCTGGCAGCTTATCAAAATTCCGGAACTCGTGATTGGGAAGAATCAGAAGTTACTTTGTTAGCACGTATTGGCAGCCAGTTAGGACTGGCATTACAACACACCGAATATTTGCAACAAGTACAAGCGCAGTCAGCAAAATTAGCAGAAGCAGCAACACGAGAAAAGGCAGCCAAGGAGTTACTACAACAACGATCTATTCAACTTTTAAAAGCCCTTAGACCCGCTCTCAACGGCGACTTAACAGTACGCGCGCCGATTACAGAAGACGAACTAGGGACGATCGCAGATGCTTACAATAATACTCTGCAAGCACTGCGGCAAATTGTTGTTCAAGTACAAGGGGCTGCTCAACAAGTTGCCCAAACTTCTAGCAATAGCGAGTCTTCACTAGCGGGACTAACTAATTTGGCACAACAACAGTCTGAGGATATTACCGCAGCTTTAGGTGACATTCAACAGATGGTGGACTCTACTCAAGCTGTAGTAGCTAATGCTGAGTTAGTACAACTAGCAGTGCAAAAAGCCAATCAAACTGTAGAGTCTGGCGATACTGCCATGAACCTGACTGTCAAAGCAATCCAAGGAATTCGTGAAACCGTTGCTCAAACCAGCAAAAAGATTAAACGCCTCAGCGAATCCTCACAAAAAATCTCCAAAGTGGTGAATTTGATTGGTAATTTTGCCACACAGACAAACGTACTCGCTTTGAATGCAGCCATTGAAGCTACTCGTGCTGGTGAATATGGCAAAGGCTTTGCAGTTGTGGCTGATGAAGTCCGTTCTTTATCTCGCCAATCAGCAGCAGCAACCATCGAAATTGAAAAATTAGTTCAGGAGATTCAAGCAGAAACCGGAGAAGTTGCAGTAGCAATGGAAACTGGTATTCAGCAGGTAGTAGAAGGCACAAATCTTGTTAGTGACACTCGCCAAAACTTAAATGCGATCGTTTCTGCGACTGCCGAAATTAGTCAGCTAATCGAGCGAATTACCGCAGCGACTCAAAACCAAATGGCGCAATCTGTAACAGTAACTAAATCAATGCAAGATGTCGCAGAAATTGCCGATAAAACTTTTGCTGAATCTCAAGAAATTGCTACCGTCTTCCAAGAGTTATCAGGAATGGCGCAAGAGTTATTAACAACTGCTAGTAAGTTTAAAGTCAAATGAATTTTAGATTTTAGATTTTGGATTTTGGATTATGAATGAGGAGGATTTTAAGCGGAGAACAAAGCAGCTAGCATTGCGAGCAATCCGCTTAGTAGAAGCTCTCCCACAGAGCAAAACGGCAGATGTAATTGGCAAGCAGCTAATCCGTTCAGCAACATCTGTGGGAGCTAACTATCGGTCAGCTTGTCGTGGTAAGTCAACCGCCGATGTCATTGCTAAACTCAGTTTGGTAGAGGAAGAAGCCGATGAAAGTCTTTATTGGATGGAACTTGTTGTTGAGGTTGGTTTATTACCACTGGAAAAAGTGAAAAGCTTGATGTTAAAAAATACCGAAATTCTGGCAATGACAGTTGCATCAATTAAAACTTTACGCAACAAATCTAAAATCCAAAATTTAAAATCAAAAATCTAAAATATGATTACAGATAACGAAATTCGCCAACAAGGTTACATCTACTTTCTAGCTGAAGCCCCAGAATTAGTCAAAATTATTGAACAAGAACTATTTAGCTTGTCGGAAGATTATAGCATTGCTAAAATTCACAATCTAATGCGAGCCACTCATACACTTAAAGGTGGTGCAGCTAATGTTGGGCTAGAATTAATTAAGACGATCGCACATTTTTTAGAAGATGTATTTAAGGCTTTATACAATCCAAAAGTGGTAGTTGATGCAGAATTACAAACACTTTTATTACAAGCTTATGAGTGTTTGAGTATAGCCTTAAATACTGAATTAGTAGGTAGTACTGTTAATGACGAAGAACTGCTTCACCGAGCGACTTCAGTGTTCGCACAGTTGCAAGAAAAGCTGGGTGATGCATTTGGTGCTGAATCTCATATCCCCACTTCTGAAGAATTGGGATTTGATATTGTACAATCTGTTTTTGAAGTAGGAGTAGAACAACGTCTAAACACTATTACTGACGTTATTAACAATCCCCCAAATAATGACGAATTTATCGATTTTTTACACTCTCAAGCTGAAGTATTTCTGGGTTTGGCAGAATCTTTAAATTTACCTGGATTGGGAGATATTTCCCAAACTATTCTCTCAGCGCTGCAAGCAAATCCCAGCCAGGTACAGCAAATTGCAGAAATTGCCCTAGTAGATTTACAACAAGCAAAAAAATTAGTATTAGCAGGCGATCGCACATCTGGTGGAGAACCTTCATCAGGTTTGCAAAAACTCGCAGTAATGGAAAATAATGAGTTATCTGAAAAATTCCCAAATAATTCATTTACTGACAGATTTATCATTGATGAAGAACAATTTTATCAGTTTCTCACTACATCTGATAACAATAAGAGCGAATCGGTAAAACCAAAAACCGCCAAGTTTTATTTAAAAGTAATTCGCTACATTTATGGCTGGTTTAATCACCAGATGCAAATACCAGAAGTTGAACTCAGTTTGACTTTACTAGTTCCCAGGTTAGAAATAAAAAATCTGCTTAATTATATCGAAAACTGGCTAAAAGACTTTCTTGATTTTGTTCAAGATGAAGAAGATAGTCAAAGTCTTTGTATTTATCGACGTGGCATAATCTTAATTATCCTATTTGCAGTTGCAAAATTTCAGTATTCTTTGAAAGCATCTGATAGCCACCTTTCAGCAATTAAATTATTACAAAACCAAATTCACAAATTAGCAAAAGAATATAAAAGTTATCCTCCTGTTACTAGCGAAGAAAAAAATTGGCTTGATAGTCCAAAGTTACAAAATCTGTTAGTGATTAAAGAGATTGTATTTTCTCAATCAACTGATAACTTGCTAGAAGCAATATGGGGAGAAGAAGCTAGGCAAAATCTTGCTATTGAAGTCGTAACAACCCAGACTGATAATTATTCAGGAAAGCTTGATTCATTAACTGTCAGCGAGCAGATAGTTATAGAAGTTTCGGAAACAGCTATTGAAGTCATGCCTGATATAGCTACACAAATCAACAAAGAGATAGAAGATAAATCACAGTATGTTCAAACTAAAAACTTTCGCCAACCTTCATTTATTCGCGTAGATACAGAGAGACTGCAACACCTCAATTATCTAGCAGGAGAATTGCTGATTTCCCAAAAACGGCGTAGTTTACAAGATGAGCAAGTCAAAGAAATAATTGAGCAGCTAGTACAACAACTCACTAGACACCAAACAACTTTAAATGAGTTACGCGATTTACCTTTACAAATACAAAACATTACATCAGAACAAACGCCAAGTTTTGCAGTGGATTTTGACTCTCTAGAAATGGATGTATATACAGAATTTCACATGACATTGCATGAAGCAATAGAAGAGACACTGCAACTACAAGAAACCACAGAATCTCTTGACTTGCTTCTGACACAAGCTAGTCAAATTAGCGATCAAAAAGAGAATTTAACTCTTAATATTATAGATAGCTTAGTCGAAGCACGAATGTCGCCTTTGGGCAATATTCTGAATCGTTTCCCTCATATGGTAAATAAATTGGGGAATGTCCATGCCAAACTTGTTGAATTGAAACTTACTGGTAGTGAAGTACTGGTAGATAAAGCGATCGCAGAAAAGCTCTACGATCCTTTGTTACACTTAGTGCGTAATGCTTTTGACCACGGTATTGAAGCTCCGCAAGTTCGCCGAGAGCTTGGTAAACCAGAAGAAGGTTTAATCGAAATCTGCGCTTATCATCAGGGTAGCCAAACTGTTATAGAAGTTCGTGATGATGGTCAGGGATTGAATTTAGACAGAATTCGTAGAAAAGCTGCCGAACTTTATCCCATACAAACTGAAGAAAAAACTAGAAACTATGCTTCTAGTCTGGCTGAACCTGAACTTTTAGATTTGATATTTTCGCCTGGATTTACTACTGCAAATAAAGTAAGTGAAATTTCTGGGCGCGGTATGGGTTTAGATATTGTGCGTACTCAAATGCACGCGCTCAACGGCTCGATTTCAGTTCAATCCTTACCCAACCAAGGAACAATATTCATCCTCAAAATTCCTTTTTCTATGACTACAGAGAAGTTAATGCTAGTTCAAGCCAAAGGTGTTGTTTATGGTCTGATGTTAGACAGTATCGAAAAAATATTGATTCCCTCCGAACAACAGATTAAAGAAATTGAAGGGAAAAAAGTATTACATTTGAATATAGACAATGATGAGACTATGGTCAGCCTTCGTCAACTTTCAAAGTTGATTAATTATAATGGTTCATTTATTAATAATGAGACTCCATACAATACTTCAAATACTTCAAACCCAAGCATAGCAAAGAATCCGGTGCTTTTGCTACAGCGAAATCAGGGAAAGATTGCTTTAGAAGTTGACCAGATAATCGGCGAACAAGAACTGGTAATCAGACCTTTAGGAAATGCGATCGCACCGCCAAAATACATTTATGGTTGTAGTAGTTTAGCTAATGGTAATCTCATTTTAGTAATTGATGCTTTGTTGTTGATAAAATCTAGCGAAATCCAACAAACAACACTTGATATCAGACCCCTACCAGTAGCTTTTGTGTCAAATATAAAAGCCTTGCCAATATCAGGGCATACTTTTTCATCTACACTATTACTTGCGGCATCGACTTCCACAACAACTATAGAAACCCAATCCAGTGATTCTCAAGAGCCAGATTATAAATCACCAAAAGTTGTTTTAGTAGTAGATGATGCAATTAGTCTCCGGCAAACTCTCTCTCTAACTCTCCAAAAATCTGGTTATCAAGTAATACAAGCTCAAAATGGTGTAGAAGCTCTAGAAAAATTGCAGTTACATCCTGAAATTCAAGTTGTCGTCTCCGATTTAGAGATGCCAAGAATGAATGGTTTTGAGTTGTTGAGCAATTTCCGCCAATACACAAATTTAGCAAAAATTCCGGTTGTGATTCTTACTTCTCGCAGCGCTGAAAAACATCGCCAGCTTGCTAAAGAATTAGGTGCAAAAGCTTACTTAACCAAGCCTTTTTTAGAGCATGAGTTTATCTCTAAAATTAAAGAGTTAATGAACAATAATACAGATGATTTAGATCGTTTACTCATAGTGAAAAATAATTAACAATTTTTAATTACGAATTACGTAGCTTGCTTCTCGCCTTTGGCGAGTATTACGAATTACGAATTATGAGGTAAATTATTTGGATCTACACCTAGAGAACGTAAATACTCGGCTAATTGTTCAGCCCTTTGTCGTTCTTGTTGTGCCTGTTCTGCATCTGTCAAATAGCGCTTTCCTTGCTCGTCATACCAACATAAAAACTCCTGTTGAATGCCGCCAATTACAGTTTGGTGTCGCCCAATACCTAAACCCACCTCTGGCATCAAATAAGGTTCACCTATTTGTAATTGGTAGTTTCCATTGAGCAACTTATACACTTCCAAGGGTTGATGTTGGTCGCGTCGCCAAAACTCAGGGTTATAAATTACGTAGTACAATACGCCGAGTTTTCTATATATATCTAGCTTTTCGTCGTATTCACCTCCTGGAGTATGGGATACCATTTCTAATGTGAATATTGGAACTATCCCATTTTCTTCCCAAACTGCGTAACTTTTGCGTGATTTACCACCCTTTTTCCGTTCTACTCCCAGACTTAAAAAAGCATCTGGGACTACAGGTACTCTGGGATTTACTCCTGTGGTGTGATACACTCCCATATCTACTCCGAAGTACCAATCCATGCGATTTGCCCAAATGGAGTTAAGTAAGAAGAGTAAAATATTGGGCAAAAAGTTTTGGTCTTCGTTATCCACTGGGGTATCGTCTGAACAGGGAAGTTCATCGGTAGTTGGTAACGCATTTTTGAGATCGGGTGAGAGCATAACCGTTGTCTCGTTGGCGTTTGATGCCTTTATTATAAATGAGTGACCAAAATTTTAACGTTTGGGTGTAGCTTCGCCAAACTTAATTAAAAGTGCGATCGCAATACTAACAAGCAAAATTAACGTCATACTCAAGGCTGAACCAAATCCCCAATTTTGGGTTGCTCCAAGAAACTGATTATAAACTAACCGCGCTGCTGTCATACTAGAAGCACCACCGAGTAATTCTGGATCGACAAAATCCCCCAATCCTGTGATAAATACAAGCATGGAAGCAGCCGCAATTCCCGAAAAAATTTGCGGTACGGTTACTTGGAAAAAAGTTTCCACCGGATTTGCACCTAAATCAGCCGCGGCTTCTAGCAACCGCTTGTCTAGTTTTTCGAGAGAAGCATATAAAATTAAAACCATATAAGGTAATAAGCTGTAACTCATGCCAATCAATACAGCTTGACTATTGTTAAGTAATTCCCAAGTAGGCAAGCCTAAATTGCTGAGTAAACTGTTTAATAAACCAGTAGGACGAAGAATTGTAATCCAAGCATAAGAACGCAGTAACGAAGAAGTCCACAAAGGGAGAACAAAGGCTAATAGCAGCAAATTTCGCCAACGCTGCGGTGCTATTTGAGCAATCCAATAGGCGACGGGGAACCCCAAAATTAAACAAATTATCGTAGTGCCAAACGCAAAAAATAGCGATCGCCAAATTACTTGCACGTAAAGGGAGTCAAATATTCGGATGTAGTTTTTGAATCCGTTGGGATTGACCAAATCTCCCGGTCGGATATCTGCAACTAAACTTAACTCGAAAATGATCAAAGCTGGCAGCACCAACAAAAGTAATAACCAAATCCCAGATGGTGCAAGCAATACCAAAGGTTGCAGCCAATTTCTCACGGGATACTGCAACTTTTCTATTTTAGAAATTTCATTTTTTTCCAAATTAATCACTCCTAACTCCTGTACAGACGCGATTAATCGCGTCTCTACTCTTAACTCCTAATTCTTTTAACTGCTAGTTAATTGAGTCCAATAACGATCGTAAACCTCTTCAAATTCTCCTACAGGTGTAACACGTTCACAATTTTTTAACAGTGACTCTGGCGGAAACAAATTAGTGTTGTTTTGAATTGTTTTTGGTAATTGCTCAAATCCAGCGCTATTCGGCGTAGAAATATTCAGGCGTTGAGTGATTTGGGCTGCGATTTCTGGTTGCAAAATCATGTTAATCCAAGCATAGGCTCCAGCTTGGTTGGGGGCTGTGTTGGGAATTACAATAGTGTCTGTCCATAATGAAGAACCACTGTGAGGAATCACATATTTGAGTTTAGGGTTTTCTTGAGAGATTTTCACTGCATCTGCTGAATAACACATTGCCAATAATAAATCTCCTGCCAGAATTTGATTTTGCCAAGCGTCGGTGTCAAAACGGGCGATCGCAGGTTTTAGAGCTTTCAATTTTTCATAAGCTTGTTTGATTTCTTGTTCATTTTTTGAGTTGTAAGAATAACCGAGCATTCGTAAGGTTGCACCCATCACTTCTCGAACATCATTGAGCAAAGTCATTCGCTGATTAAGTTGCTCTTGATTTTGCCAAAGGTAATCCCAGTCTTGGGGTACATCTTTAATTTTTTCAGAATTGTAAAGTAAACCTGTTGTCCCCCAGTTAAAAGGGATACTATAGCGGTTATTGGGATCGTAACTAGGATTTTCAAACCGGGGAAATAAATTCTCTAGACCGATTAAGCGATCGTGATTGATTTCTGTTAGCAAACCTTTGTCTACCATCTTCTGCACCATATAATCAGATGGATTGATGATGCTGTAAGTGCCACCGCCTCCAGCTTGCAATTTAGCCAGCATGACATCATTGGAATCATAGACATCTGCCAGCACTTTTATGCCAGTTTGAGCGCTAAAAGTTTTCAATAATTGATTGTCAGTATATTGCGTCCAGGTAAAGATATAAAGTTGGTCGCGCTGACTATTGGTATTAGAATTAGCACGTACTTCAGCCAGCCTCCAGCCACAACCACCTAAAGATAAGCTAGAAAGTGCTGTCACCCCTTTTAAAAATTGGCGTCTGTTAATCATTAAGTTAATAGTTAATCATTTTTTGTATTGTTGTCGATTGATTCTAAATCTGCCTTTAATTGGAGTACCCATAGATAGTTTAAAGATTAACTTAAGTGTATCTACCTGTGCAACTGTTAATAAGTTACTCTTGTTAGCTAGTGTTAGGCACGGTTTTTCATCAAGCTTGAGTTATAAAAATTAACAAAGCTAGCGATACCTTCGGTGAGCTTCTCTACGAGACGCTTTGCGAACGCTAACGCCAAATTATCAAGGAAACTCAGTGTGGCAAGCTGAACTGCACTTCTGTACTAGCAAAAATCACAGAGTTTGTCATTACGTTACCAGTTAAAACTGTGACAGGAGTTTTGGATTCATAACAAAATTTTTGCTTTCAATGACAAGGGAATGAATGAACAAATAAAATCGAAAATATTTGACCATTGATTTACGACAAAATCTATAGGTAAAGGTACAGGTTTAGGGTTGGCGATCGCCCGACAAATCGTCGAATCAACCCACGGCGGCAAATTGAGTTGCAACTCTGTTTTGGGTGAAGGAACAGAATTTATCATTGAAATTCCGATGTAAACTTTTATTCTGGTTTCTAAATCACTTGAGATATCTGGGAATACTATCTCTGTAAATCGTAACTTTTTCAGCAGTATGGTCAGCACTTTTGTTAGGATTCCCAGATATCGTATAACTGAAGAACTCTACAATGGTTCGAGAACCCTAGTTTATCAAGGATATCGAGAAACTGACTCTTTAGCGATAGTCATTAAACTACTGAAAAATACCTATCCCAGTTTCAGCGAACTCTTGTTATTTCGCAATCAATACACCATTGCCAAAAATCTGAATTCACCTCTAATAGTTCAAACTTATAGCCTAGAACCTTACCAAAATGGCTATGCATTGGTGATGGAAGATTTTGGCGGGATTTCTCTCAATGAATGGAAATTTAGGGGTAATTTACAATCTTTACAGGAGTTTTTAGAAATTGCGATCGCACTATGCAAGACCTTAGATATATTGTATCGGGAACGCATCATTCATAAAGATATTAAACCCAGCAATATATTAATTAATCCCGAAACTAAACAAGTTAAATTAATCGACTTTAGTATTGCATCTTTACTGCCAAGAGAAACCCAAACCCTCGTCAATCCCAATGTGTTAGAAGGGACACTTGCTTACATTTCCCCCGAACAAACAGGCAGAATGAATCGGGGGATAGACTACCGCACAGACTTCTATTCACTCGGCGTAACCTTCTACGAATTACTTACAGGAGAATTACCTTTTGCCTCCAACGACCCAATGGAGTTGGTGCATTCTCATATTGCCAAAACAGCACTATTAGTACACGAAATTAATTGCGAAATTCCCTCGGTTATCTCACAAATCATCAGCAAATTGATGGCGAAAAATGCTGAAGATAGATATCAAAGTGCTTTGGGATTAAAGTTTGATTTAGAGAATTGTCTACATCAGCTACAAAAAACGGGTTCGATTGAAAGCTTTGAAATTGCAAGTAGGGATGTGTGCGATCGCTTCCTCATCCCTGATAAAATTTATGGACGAGAAGCTGAAGTTCAAACTCTGCTGCAAGCATTTGATAGAGTCAGCCTTGGTGCAACAGAAATGATGCTGGTAGCTGGGTTTTCAGGAATTGGGAAAACAGCGGTTGTCAATGAAGTGCATAAACCAATTGTCAGACAACGCGGCTATTTTATTAAAGGTAAATTTGACCAATTTCAACGCAATATTCCCTTCAGTGCCTTTGTGCAAGCATTCCGGGATTTAATGGAGCAATTATTAACCGAAAGTGATGTCCAACTAGAGCAATGGAAGAATAATATTTTAGAAGCGGTTGGCGAAAATGGGCAAGTCATTATTGAAGTCATTCCCGAATTATCAAGAATTATTGGCGAACAACCACCCGCAGTGGAATTATCAGGAACGGCAGCACAAAATCGCTTTAATTTACTCTTTCAAAATTTTACTAAAGTCTTTACCAGTGCAGATCATCCCTTAGTAATGTTTTTAGATGATTTGCAATGGGCAGATTTAGCATCACTGAATTTAATGCAGCTATTAATGGCTGATACAAGTCATCTTTTCATTATTGGTGCGTACCGTGATAACGAAGTGACACCAGGACATCCATTAGTATTGACTTTGAAGGAACTACAAAAGACACTCTTCACAATTAATACAATTACCTTAGCACCATTAAGTCAAGCCACAGTCAATCAATTAGTTGCTGACACGCTCAAATGTTCAGAAGATTTGGTATGGAATCTTTCTATATCGATCTATCAAAAAACTCAGGGAAATCCATTTTTTGCCACACAGTTTTTCAAAGCATTGCATCAAGAAGAACTGATTCAATTTGATGTGGAGTTAGGCTGTTGGCAATGTGACATTGCACAAGTGAAGACTGAAGCGGTTACGGATAACGTTGTTGAATTCATGGGGTTGCAGTTAGGAAAACTACCGCACTCGACTCAAGATGTATTGCAGCTAGCTGCTTGTATTGGCAATTGTTTTGATTTAGAAACATTGGCAATTGTTTCGGAACAATCAGTCATCGAGACGGCTGCTGCTTTGTGGAAAGCATTACAAGAAGGGTTGATTTTACCGATTGGCGATGTTTATAAGTTTTATATTGGGCAAGAAAGTCTTGCACGTACATTAGAAAATCAACAGACTGTTACTTACAAATTCTTGCACGACAGAGTACAGCAAGCAGCTTATTCCCTGATTCCAGAGGATGAAAAACAAGCCACCCACCTCAAAATCGGGCAGTTGCTCTTGCAAAATACATCGGCACAAGAGCGAGAGCAAAACCTGTTCAATATCATTAACCAGTTGAATGCGGGGATTCCCCTGCTGCAAGATGCCAAAGAACGGGAAGATTTAGCACAGATGAATTTAGCAGCGGCGCAAAAAGCCAAAGCATCGGTGGCCTATGATGCCGCCTGTGGGTATTTGCAAACTGCGCTTGGTTTAATGAGTGCCGATGTGTGGCAAATCCATTATTCACTGATGCTGCAACTGCATACCCTACTGGCAGAAGTTTACTATCTCAATACCCAATTTGCTGCTGCCCAACAGCAGATTGAAATCGTCATCCAGCAAGCCCAAACCATTCTTGATCGCCTCAAAGCCTACGAAATTCAAATTCAACTGTTGGTTGCCCAAAAACAGTTTCCCGCCTCATTAGATGTGGGTCTAAAAGTGCTGGCATTACTGGAAATTCCCCTCGACGATGCCCCCTTACCCAACCTTGATGTCGATCGGCTCTATACCCTACCCGCCCTCAGCGATCGCCGCATCCAAGCAGCATTGAGCTTACTGAGTAATCTCTGGGCACCAGCCCTCTTTACCAATCCTGAATTATTGCCTAAAGTAATTGTGACCATGCTGAATCTGTCCGTCACTCATGGCAACTCAGCCTTGGGTGCATTAGCTTATTCGCTCTATGGGATGTCGCTCTGTGCCACCGCTGCCGATCTCGAATTAGGTTATCGCTTTGGTACATTAGCGATGTATGTGTTGGAGCAGAATGAAAATGCTGAGTTGACCTGTAAAGTTAATAACGTCTTTTATGGTTTCATTCGGCACTGGAAAGAAAGAGAACGCGATCGCATTGAGTGTCTGGCGAACAGTGTTCAAACAGGATTAGAAACAGGCGATCTTGAATATGCTTGTTATTGTGCATCTCAGTATTGCATGAATATTTGCACTATAGGAGAACCATTTGCTAATTTTTATAAAAAACAAGACTACTACATTCAACCACCCAAAGTTTGCAACAGGAAATCTCATACTTTATCACTTCCTTGTGGGGACAGTTTGTCGAGAATTTGATGGGGGATGTGGCTGACCCCAAACAACTGATTGGGAAGAGATTCAACGAGCAGCAACAAGTGGCTCCGATGGAGGCAGCCCATGCCTTTACAGCACTCTTTTTGTTCTATACTGCAAAAACCATCTTGCATTATCTATTTAATGATTACGAGGTCACGCTTACCTGTGCCGAGTTGGCTACCCAATATGAACAGGGTGGCGCTGGATTATTCGTCACCACTCAGATTCCTTTCTATCGGGCATTAGCCTTGTTGTCCCTCCAGCCAACTGCTGACTCTGCCACGTTAGCCCAACGGTTAGCTGATGTGGAGCTGCAACAGCAACGACTTACCTTGTGGGCTACCCATGCACCAGAGAACTTTCAGCATAAAGCTGATTTAGTTGCGGCAGAAACAGCGCGGGTTCTGCACCAACGAGCCACAGCTGTGGAGTTCTACGATCGCGCGATCGCTCTTGCTAAAACCAACGGCTATACCCATGAAGCAGCATTAGCTAATGAGCTGGCAGCCAAATTTTACCTCGATTGGGGCAAAGAAAAAATTGCCCAAGACTACCTCACCCATGCCTACTATGGCTATGCTCGTTGGGGAGCCAAAGCCAAAGTTGCCGACTTGGAAAGACGCTATCCCCAACTGCTGGCTTCCATCCTACAACAAACTCGTACTGCTCTCTCGGTGAACGAAACTGTCTTCGCCACCGGAACAGTTACCTCTACCAGTTCTTCCACCAGCATCTCCGATTCCTTGGATTTAGCTGCCATTCTCAAAGCTTCTCAAACTATCTCAGGCGAAATCGAACTATCCAAATTGCTTTCATCTTTGCTTAGAATCGTCATGGAAAATGCGGGAGCTGATAAGTGCGTGTTAATGCTCTTGCAAGACGAACACCTACTGATCGAAGGCTCAATGATTGAGGGTTCAAAGCTAGTCGTGTTGCAGCACCTTATGGTTGAGGATAGCCAGGACATTCCCCACAAGCTGATTTACAAAGTCAAGAACAACAAGCAGACTGCCGTAATAGTTGATGCAACAGCCGATCCTAACTTAGCCAACGACCCGTATATCATTCGTCAGCAGCCTTCTAGTATCTTGTGCAGCCCGATTTTACATCAAGGTGAGTTTATAGGCATTTTATATCTAGAAAATAATTTAGTAACGGGAGCGTTCACAAGCGATGGCTCCGCCAACGCCAAGGGCGAACGCGTCCAACTCCTAAATTTAATCTGCGCTCAAGCGGCAATTTCTCTAGAAAATGCTCGACTTTATGAAAGTTCTTTAGAATATGCTCAAAAGCTAGAGCGATCGCTTGAGGAGTTGAATACGGCTCAATCTCGCTTCCACAACTTAGTAGACAACGTGCCTGGGGTGGTTTGTCAATACCAGATGAGTGCTGATGGCATCCTCTCGTTAAACTACATCAGTGCCGACTGTTACAGCTTGTACGAAATTACCCCAGAAAAAGCTGCTGCCGATCCCGATTTTCTCGACAAAATGATACATCCAGATGATGTGGCTTCTTACCTACAAACTTACACTGACACCGTTCAAGCTCGATCTTCCTGGTGGTGGGAAGGGCGAATCGTCACTCCGTCAGGAATCGTCAAATGGCTTCACGGCGAATCTAGAGTTGAACAGCGCCCGGATGGCTCATTGGTTTGGGATGGATTGTTTTTAGATATCAGCGATCGCAAAATTGCCGAACTTGGCTTGCAACAAGCGCAATTACAAATTGTTCAAAGTGAGAAAATGTCTGCGTTGGGTAACTTAGTTGCTGGTGTTGCTCACGAAATGAATAATCCTCTCGGTTTTATTTCTGCTAGTCTTCAACAAACTAAACCCACAATTACCGATCTGACCGAACATCTGAAATTATATCAAGAAACTTTCCCAAACAAGAGTGAAGAAATCGAAGAACATGCCGCAGAGATTGATTTGGAATATAGTTTAGAAGACTTATCTAAAGTAATTGATTCGATGAGGATGGCGTGCGATCGCCTGAAAAATATTAGCACTAGTCTTCGCACTTTCTCTCGTGCCGATAAAGATTATAAAGTGCCATTCAAAATTCACGAAGGTATTGATAGTACCATTCTCATTCTCAAACATCGTTTGAAAGCCAACGACCAACGCCCGGCGATTGAAGTTGTCACTAACTACGGCAATTTACCTGAAATTGAATGCTTCCCCGGACAATTAAATCAAGTGTTTATGAATCTTCTTGCTAATGCGATTGATGCTTTAGATGAGTCGAGTATTGGGCGGAGTTTTGAATATATTAAAGCCAATCCTAATTGCATTAAAATTACAACATCAGTCGAAAACAAGCTATTGAAAATTGCAATTGCAGATAATGGTAAGGGAATGACTGAAGAAGTAAAATCAAAAATATTTGATCATTTATTTACGACAAAATCTGTAGGTAAAGGAACGGGGTTAGGGTTGGCGATCGCAAAACAAATCGTCGAAGAGACTCACAACGGAAAATTGCATTTTAACTCAGTTCTGGGTAAGGGGACAGAATTTATCGTTGAAATTTAAGTATAATTTTTGGCTCGTTTAGTAAACAACTTCAGACATCTGGGAATACTAAATTTGGAGTCTTAAAGATTTAGCAGCATGGTTAGCACTTTTGTAAATATTCCTGGATACAAGGTTAGCGAAGAACTCTACAATGGTTCGAGAACGCTGGTTTATCGAGGGTATCGAGAGAGTGACTCATTACCAGTAACAATTAAACTACTGAAAAATCCATATCCCAGTTTCAGCGAACTTTTGTCGTTTCGCAATCAGTACACCATTGCGAAAAATCTCAACTCACCGCTAATCGTCCAAAGCTACTGCCTCCAAGCCTATCAAAATGGCTATGCGCTGGTAATGGAAGATTTTGGGGGAATCTCCCTCAAAGAATGGCAACTCAGCCAAAGCCGAGAATCTCTACAAGAATTTTTAGTTCTTGCGATCGCACTCTGCAACACATTAGATATACTCTACCGCGAGCGCATCATTCATAAAGATATTAAACCCAGCAATATATTAATTAATCCCGAAACCAAACAAGTTAAATTAATTGACTTTAGTATTGCATCTTTACTCCCACGAGAAACCCAAACACTAGTTAATCCTAATGTTTTAGAAGGAACGCTAGCTTATATATCTCCAGAACAAACAGGGAGAATGAATCGTGGGATTGATTATCGCACAGATTTCTATTCCCTCGGTGTAACTTTTTATGAATTACTTACACGAGAGTTACCTTTTCAAGCTAATGACCCAATGGAGTTGGTACATTCTCATTTGGCAAAACTCCCAGAAAAGTTAAGTAATTCCAAAATAGAACTTCCTTCAGTTCTGGGTGAGATTGTCATGAAATTGATGGCGAAAAATGCTGAAGATAGATATCAAAGTGCATTAGGATTAAAGTTTGACTTAGAGAATTGTTTACAGCAGCTAGAAGCAACTGGTGAAATTAAATCCTTTGAAATTGCACAGCATGATGTGTGCGATCGCTTCCTCATCCCTGATAAAATTTATGGACGAGAAGCTGAAGTTCAAACTCTACTGCAAGCATTTGATAGAGTCAGTCTTGGTGCAACAGAAATGATGCTTGTTGCCGGGTTTTCTGGAATTGGTAAAACTGCGGTTGTCAACGAAGTCCATAAACCAATTGTCAGACAACGCGGCTATTTTATCAAAGGTAAATACGACCAATTTCAACGCAAAATTCCCTTCAGTGCTTTTGTGCAAGCATTCCGGGATTTAATGGAGCAATTATTAACAGAAAGTGATGTCCAGATTCAGCAATGGAAAACTAAAATATTAGAGGCTGTTGGTGAAAATGGGCAGGTAATTATTGAAGTCATTCCCGAACTGTCAAGAATTATTGGCGAACAACCACCAGCGATAGAGTTATCAGGAACGGCGGCAGAAAATCGCTTTAATTTATTATTCCAAAAGTTTACCCAAGTCTTTACCAGTGCATCACATCCCTTAGTAATATTTTTAGATGACTTGCAATGGGCAGATTCGGCATCGCTGAAGTTAATGCAGCTATTAATGGCTGATACAAGTCATCTTTTTATTATCGGTGCCTACCGCGATAACGAAGTCAATCCAACACATCCATTGATGTTGACTTTGAATGAAATTGCGAAATCACAAGCAAAGATTAATACGATTACTTTAGCACCACTGAGCCAAGTACAAGTAAATAAGTTAGTAGCTGACACGCTCAAATGTTCAGAAGATTTAGCATGGAATCTTTCTGTATTGATTTATCAAAAAACTCAAGGAAATCCATTTTTTGCCACACAGTTTCTTAAAGCATTACATCAAGATGGATTAATTCAATTTGACTTTGAGATAGGCTGTTGGCAATGCAATCTATCAGAAGTGACAGCTCAAGCAGTTACAGATGACGTTGTAACTTTTATGAGTTTGCAACTGCAAAAATTACCGCGATCAACTCAAGATGTCTTGCAATTAGCGGCTTGTATTGGCAACTCTTTTGATTTAGCAACTTTGGCGATTGTTTCGCAGCAATCGGAAATTGAGACGGCTGCGGCTTTGTGGAAAGCTTTGCAAGAAGGGTTGATTTTACCAATTGGTGATGTTTATAAGTTTTATGTCGGGCAAGAAAATCAAGCACGTACATCGGAAAATCAACTGATTGTTACATACAAATTCTTACATGACCGAGTACAGCAAGCAGCTTATTCCCTGATTCCTGATGACCAAAAACAGACGACTCATTACCAAATCGGACAACTGCTGCTGCAACAGATTTCCGCACAAGCAAGAGAAGACCGGATTTTTGAAATCGTCAATCAATTAAATTACGGCACGGCTTTAATTAGCGAACAAACTCAACGAGATGAACTAGCACAACTTAATTTGATTGCATCTCGCAAAGCCAAAAATTCCACCGCCTATCAAGCAGCGCGTGAATATATCACAGTGGGATTGTCTTTGTTAGGAGAAAATACTTGGCAGCAGCAGTATGAAATGACCCTCGCCTTGCATGAATTAGCGGCAGAAGTAGCACTGCTAAATGGTAATTTTGAGGTGATGGAACAGTTCATTGATACTGTTATTCAACAGGCACATTCTTTATTAGAAAAGGTTAATGTTTATTGCATTAGAATTCAATCGCATATTTTCCAAAGTAAATTGACCTCAGCGATCGCGATCGCCCAACCAGTCTTACAACAGCTTGGTGCTACTTTTCCTGAAACACCCACACCATCAGATTTGCAACAGGAAATCCAAGAGATTGAGGAACTGATTGGCGATCGGCAAATTGCCGATTTGGTTCACTTACCACAGATGAGGGATGCAGAAAAACTCGCTACTCTCAAGATTGTCAATATCATCAGCCCAGCAGCTTACCTCACTGGCTCAACGTTGTACCCATTGCTGAATACTTTGTCCGTTAAACTCTCGATTCAGTACGGTAACACATCGACTTCTACTTTCGGCTATGCGAACTATGGCAATATTCTCTGCAATTTCTTCCAAGTCGTGGATACAGGAACACAGTTTGGTTCTTTGGCACTCCAGATTATCTCAAAACTCGATGCCAAAGCGAGTAAGACAGAGATTTTGATGATTTTGGGGATATTTATCGTACACCGCAAATCTCACGTTAAAGAAACACTACCCATGTTGCAAGAAGGTTACACCAGTGCCCTAGAATTTGGAAACCTAGTACTTGCTGGATATAATGGGCACACTTTTTGTCTTAATTCTTTTTGGTGTAATCAACCCCTGGCTACCTTAGAGCAGGATATTTGCGCTTACTGCCATAGTTTGATGCAAATAAATCAATTGACAACCGCAAATTATTGTCGGATTTATTGGCAACCGGTTTTAAATCTGCTGGGTTTTTCAGAACATACAACCCTTTTGTCTGGGAAAGCCCTTGAAGAAACAGAATTTCTCCAGCAGCTACAATCTACCAATGATGGATATGGATTGTATATTTTCCATTTGTATAAATTAATGCTTTGTTTCTTGTTTGGAGAAATTGAGCCAGCGAAAAATCATGCTATTGAAGTCAGGCGCTATTTTATGGCTGGTGCAGGATTAGTCAGCGAACCAGTATTTTATCTTTATGATTCGCTGCTGACTTTGGCACAATTGAATCCACAGTTAGAAGAAACATCAGCAGCATTGCAGAGTGTAACAGAAAACCAAACCCGGTTACAGCAATGGGCGCATCATGCACCCATGAATTACCAGCATAAAGTGGATTTGGTAGAGGCAGAAAAATATCGGGTATTAGGCAACAATTACGCAGCAGGGGATTATTACGATCGCGCTATTTCTTTTGCTAAAGCCAATGGCTACATCCAAGAAGAAGCCTTAGCTAATGAACTGGCAGCTAAATTCTACCTGGGTTGGGGTAAAGCAAAAGTTGCCGCCGGCTATATGCAAGAAGCTTACTATTGTTACGCCAAATGGGGTGCAAAAGCCAAAGTTGCCGATTTGGAAAAACGCTATCCGCAATTACTTGCCCCCATATTACAGCAAACTCGTTCGGCCTTTTCAATTAACGAAACCATCTTCGCTTTGGGGACTGTCACCTCCACAAGTTCTACGAGTTCTAGCAGTAGTGTCTCAGATATCCTAGATTTAAAAGCGATTCTCAAAGCCTCTCACACTATCTCCAGTGAAATCGAACTGGAGAAACTGCTTGCATCGTTACTGAGAATCGTCATCGAAAATGCTGGGGCTGATAAATGCGTGTTAATGCTGTTGCGAGACAGTCGCCTGTTGATTAAAGGGTCAATGACTCTGGGAACAGAACCAGTAGTGTTGCAGAAAATTCCTGTGGAGGAGAGTCAGGATATTCCCCAAAAGCTCATTTACAAAGTCTTGCACAACAGCCAGACTATTGTCCTGTTGGATGCAACAGCAGATTCCACCTTAGCCAACGACCCCTATATCATCCGTCAGCAGCCCAAGAGTATTTTGTGTAGCCCGATTTTGCATCAAGGCAAGTTGAGAGGCATTTTATATCTAGAAAATAACTTAGCAACAGGTGCGTTCACCAGCGATCGCATCGAACTCCTGAATTTTATCTGCGCTCAAGCTGCAATTTCCTTGGAAAATGCTCGACTTTACGAACGTTCCTTAGAATATGCCCAACAATTAGAGCGATCGTTTACCGAATTGAGTGCTGCACAGTCTCGCTTTCATAACTTAGTAAACAATGTACCTGGAGTAGTTTATCAATACAGCATGAGTGCCAATGGGGTTATATCGTTGAGTTACATTAGTGCCGACTGTTACAGCTTGCTGGAAATTACCCCAGAGCAAGCCATATCTAATTGGCAGTTTTTCAACAATCTGGTGTATGCAGATGATGTCGTGAGTTATCAGCAGTCCCAGATTGATTCGATTCAAGCCTCATCTCCTTGGCAATGGTCTGGACGAATTGTTACACCCTCTGGAATTATCAAGTGGATTCATGGTGAATCAAGAGTCCAAAAATTTGCTGATGGGTCTATGGTTTGGGATGGCTTATTTTTGGATATTAGCGAACAGCAAGCAGCACTTCACAAACGCAAAATTGCTGAACTTGCTTTAGAGCAAAAATCACTCGACTTAGAACAAGCACTAACTGATTTGCAAAACGCCCAATTACAAACTATCCAAAGTGAAAAGATGTCTGCTTTGGGTAACTTAGTTGCTGGGGTAGCCCACGAAATGAATAATCCTTTGGGTTTTATTTCTGCCAGTATTAAACAAGCTAAACCCACGATCGCCGATATTGTCGAACACTTGAAACTTTATCAAGAAACTTTACCCGATAAGAGTGAAGAAATCCTCGACCACGAGTCAGAAATTGACTTGGAATATAGCTTAGAAGACTTGCCAAAAATGCTTGATTCGATGACGATGGCGTGCGACAGGCTGAAAAACATCAGCACCAGTTTGAGAACTTTTTCTCGTGCCGATCGCGATTACAAAGTGCCTTTTAATATCCACGAAGGTATTGATAGCACGATTTTAATTTTGAAACATCGTCTCAAAGCTAACCCTGAACGTCCGGCAATTGAAGTTATCACTAACTACAGCAATTTACCGCCACTTGAATGTTTTCCCGGACAATTAAATCAGGTATTTATGAATATTATTGCTAATGCTATTGATGCAATAGATGAGTCGAATATTGGGCGAAGTTTTGAAGATATTCAAGCCAATTCCAACCAAATTACTATTAGCACTTCAGTGGAAAATAATTTTGTAAAAATTGCTATTGCAGATAATGGTCAGGGAATGAGTGAATCGGTAAAACAAAAGATTTTTGACCATTTATTTACTACGAAATGTGTAGGTAAAGGAACGGGGTTAGGGTTGGCGATCGCAAAGCAAATCGTTGAATCAACTCACGGTGGCAAATTGAGTTGCAACTCTGTTCTCGGTGAAGGTACAGAATTTATCGTTGAAATTGCAATGTAAATCTTTGCTCTTGTTTATCAAACACTCAATATATCTGGGAACACTATATCTGTAAATCGTCATTCCTTCAGCAGTATGGTCAGCACTCTTGTTAGGATTCCCGGATATCAGATAACTGAAGAACTCTACAATGGTTCGAGAACCCTAGTTTATCGAGGGTATCGGGAAGCTGATTCCTTACCAGTAACGATCAAACTGCTGAAAAATCCCTATCCCAGTTTTGGCGAACTTTTGTCGTTTCGCAATCAGTACGCCATTGCGAAAAATCTCAACTCACCGCTAATCGTCCAAAGCTACTGCCTCCAAGCCTATCAGAATGGCTATGCGCTGGTAATGGAAGATTTTGGGGGAAATTCTCTCAAAGAATGGCAACTCAGCCAAAGCCGACAATCTCTACAAGAATTTTTAGTTATTGCGATCGCCCTCTGCAATACCTTAGATTTACTCTACCACGAGCGCATCATCCACAAAGACATTAAACCCAGCAATATATTAATTAATCCCGCAACCAAACAAGTTAAATTAATTGACTTTAGTATTGCATCTTTGCTACCACAAGAAACGCAGACAGTAATCAATCCTAATGTATTAGAAGGGACACTTGCTTATATTTCCCCGGAACAAACAGGCAGAATGAATCGGGGGATTGACTATCGCACAGACTTATATTCACTCGGCGTAACTTTCTACGAATTACTTACGGGAGAATTACCTTTTGCATCAAACGATCTGATGGAGTTAGTGCATTGTCATATTGCAAAACTTCCACTGCTAGTATATGACATTAACCGACAAATCCCATTTGTACTCTCGGAGATTGTCAATAAATTAATGGCGAAAAACGCCGAAAATCGATATCAGAGTGCGTTGGGATTAAAGTTTGATTTAGAAAATTGTTTAACTCAGTTACAAGTTTCGGGTAAGATTGAGAGCTTTGAAATAGCGAGTAGGGATGTGTGCGATCGCTTCATCATCCCCGATAAACTTTATGGCAGAGACATGGAGGTTCAAACTCTCCTGCAAGCATTTGAGCGAGTCAGCCTTGGCGCAACAGAAATGATGCTGGTTGCTGGGTTTTCGGGGATTGGCAAAACTGCTATTGTCAACGAAGTGCATAAGCCGATTGTCAGACAACGCGGCTACTTTATCAAAGGCAAATTTGACCAGTTTAACCGCAATATCCCGTTGAGTGCTTTTGTACAGGCATTCCGAGATTTAATGGAACAATTGTTAAGCGAAACTGATGAGCGACTGGCGCAGTGGAAAGAGAAAATCCTCTGTGCTTTAGGTGAAAATGGGCAAGTTCTAATTGAAGTCATTCCCGAACTAGAGCAGATTATCGGCAAACAACCATCAGCCCCAGAACTCAATGGTAGTGCCGCCCAGAACCGCTTCAACTTGGTATTTGTGAAATTTATTGCCGCGTTCGCTACACTAGAACATCCGTTAGTGATATTCTTCGATGACTTGCAGTGGGCAGATTCAGCCTCATTAAGCTTAATGCAAGTGTTGATGAGTCAAAGCGAGGTGGATTCCCTGCTAACAATCGGGGCATACCGAGATAACGAAGTCTTTCCCAGCCATCCGCTAATGCTGATACTGGAGGAGATGAAGAAAGCTGAGGCAACTATCAGTACCCTTACCCTCGCCCCGTTAAGTCAATCTCAGATCGATTGTTTGGTTGCCGACACCCTTAGTTGTTCCACAGTTCTAGCACAACCCCTAGCAGAGTTAGTTTATCAAAAAACCAAAGGCAATCCTTTCTTTGCTACCCAATTTCTCAGAGCTTTGCATCAGGAAAACTACATTACATATAACCTGCAAGTTGGACACTGGCAGTGCGATATGGTGTCGGTGAAATTGCTCTCGCTTACTGATGATGTGGTTGAATTCATGGCGCAGCAATTACAAAAGTTGCCACAAACCACTCAAGAGATATTGAAGCTGGCTGCTTGTGTGGGGGCACAGTTCGATCTGGAAACATTGGCGATTGTTTCAGAACGATCGCCAACCGATGCAGCCACAGCATTGTGGAAAGCTTTGCAGTTAGGCTTGATTTTACCCACGAGTCAGATTTACAAGTTTTTTCACGATGCCCAAAAGTCCCAAGGAGAGACAGTTAATCCGACCTATCGGTTCCTGCACGATCGCGTCCAGCAAGCTGCTTATTCTCTGATTCCTGACGATCGAAAGCAAGCGACTCATCTCAAAATTGGGCAATTGCTGTTGCAAAATACCGCACCTGAAGTTATAGAACTGAATGTTTTTGATATTGTTAATCAGTTGAACAATGGAATTGCTCTGATCGATCGGATCGAGGAGCGATATGAGTTAGCGCAGTTGAATCTGATTGCTGGCAAAAAAGCAAAAGTTTCCACAGCTTATAAAGCAGCCATTAAATACTGTGCGATCGGCATGGAAATCCTTCCAGAAGATAGTTGGCAGACTGCCTACGACCTCACGTTTCAGCTTTATCGGGAATGTGCAGAGTGCGAATACATCACAGGACGCTTTGAGGAAGCAGAACGACTCTTCCATCAGGCATTACAGTACGTCGAGAATAAATTCGAGCTAGCAGACATTTATGGGCTGCAATTAGCCCTAAGATCCAATCAGGGAGAGAATCTACTCGCCGCTTATGAGGCTGCACTGAGTGGCTTGAGTGTTATGGGCATGAGCATTCCGACAACTGATGCAAGTCAGCAAGCGCTGATTGAAAGCATACTCAAAGAGATCCGCGTCAAACTGGAAACTGTGCAACCTGCAGATTTATTCGATCTGCCTGCGATGACCGATCCGGCAAAGAAGGTATGTATGTCAATCCTCCCCGATTTATGGGGAGCTGCTTATGTCGGTGGCAATCAAGCGCTAACAATTCTCAGTATCCTGTTAATGGTTCAGACTTCATTCACCTATGGCAATGCCGAAAGTTCGGGTTGCGCTTACTGTTTGTATGGGATGATGCTGACGATTCAGGGAGACTATCGCAGTGCTTATGAGTTCGCTACCTTGGGGCGAAAGCTCGATCGCCAATTCAATAGTGCCAAGTTCATTCCTAAAACCAATAACGTTTTTGGTCATACAATCAATCCCTACAACAGACCACTAGTTGAAAACATCGCAGTTTACCAACAATCTGTTCAGATTAGTTATGAAACAGGTGATATTGGGTTTGGCATTTGGGCAGTAATATGTCTGATTTGGACGATGCTGTTGAAGGGCGATTGCTTATCAGAGGTGTATGCCGAAACCGAGAAATACTTGAGCTATGTGCAACAAGTAAATAACGCGAACATGACGCTGACATTTAACCTCCAGCAACAATTTCTGTTGCACCTGCAAGGTTTATTAGCAGAACCCGATCTGCTAGTCGATCGCCGCGATCGCCAGATTGTCTGTCTTGATGCTTGGCAGAAGAATAATTTTGAAGCTGGGATCAATTGGTATTGTTTCTTGAAACTCCAGCTATTGTACTTGTACGGTCGCTATGCCGATGCCCTGGAAGTTGCTGCGATTGCTGAAAAAACCCTGGCTTCTAATCTTGGTCTGTTTCCGATCGTTTTATTCCACTTCTATTACCCACTTAGTTTAGCTGCACTTTATCCAAAAGCAACACCAGAGAATCAACAGCAGTACTGGAATGTGATGCAGCAGCACCGCCAGCTTCTAGAAACCTGGGCCGAGACTTGTCCAGAGAACTTTTTGCATCAATCGCTGTTGCTTGGGGCTGAAATGGCAAGAGTTTCTGGTAACTACGCAGATGCGATCGCCTGTTACGATCGCGCCATTACCGCAGCCAAAGAAAATCACTTTAGCCAAATTGAAGCACTCGCCAACGAACTAGCAGCAAAGTTTTACCTAGAATGGGATAAGGAGCGGATTGCTCAGGAGTATATGATTCCAGCCTACTATGGCTATGTTCGTTGGGGAGCCAAAGCCAAGGTCGCTGATTTAGAAAAACGCTATCCTCAACTACTTGCTGCAATATTACAGCAAACCCGTTCTCCCCTTTCAATTAACGAAACCATTTTCGCTTTGGGGAGCGTTACATACACCAGTTCGGCCACTTCTAGCAGCAGTTCTGATTCCCTAGATTTAGCCGCTATTCTCAAAGCTTCCCAAACTCTCTCAGAGCAAATCGAACTTGAAAAACTGCTTTCATCGTTGCTTAAAATCGTCATCGAAGATGCAGGGGCCGATAAATGCGTGTTGATGCTGTTGCGAGACGATCGCTTGTTGGTCAAAGGGTTAATTGTTGAGGGGGCACAACCAATTGTATTGCAGCGCATTCCCATTGAAGAGAGCCAAGATATTCCCCTGAAGCTGATTTACAAAGTCTTGCACAACAGGCAGACTGTTGTCCTGGTAGATGCGACAGCAGATCCCACCTTAGCTAACGATCCGTATATAGTTCGTCAGCAACCCAAGAGTATCTTGTGCAGTCCAATTTTGCATCAAGGTCAGTTGAAGGGCATTTTATATCTAGAAAATAATTTAGCAATGGGAGCGTTCACCAGCGATCGCGTCGAACTGCTGAATTTAATCTGCGCTCAAGCTGCCATTTCCCTAGAAAATGCTCGACTCTACGAACGTTCCTTAGAATATGCCCAACAGTTAGAGCGATCGCTTGCCGAATTGAGTGCGAGTAACTCTCGCTTTGAGAAACTTGTAGATAATGTTCCTGGCGTTGTTTATCAGTATCAGATATTTGCTGATGGTGCAATGTCTCTCACCTATATGAGTAGAGAATGTTATGAACTATACGAAATTACAGCCGAACAAGCGATCGCTAATGTGCAGCTGCTCTTCGAGAGAATGCATCCAGATGATGTCGCAAGTTACCAGCAGTCTGTTATTGACTCAATGCAGACCTTAACTGATTTTGACTGGTCAGGGCGAATTATTACACTATCTGGGGTGATTAAATGGATTCACTCCCAAGCCCGAATAGAACAAAAAGCCGATGGAACTATAGTTTGGGATGGATTCTTGTTGGATATTAGCGAACGCCGAAAAGCAGAACTTGCTTTAGAGGAAAAATCGCTCTTATTACAACAGGCGCTAACCGATTTGCAAAACGCCCAATTACAAACGATCCAAAGTGAGAAAATGTCTGCTTTGGGTAATTTAGTTGCTGGTGTTGCTCACGAAATGAATAATCCTTTGGGCTTTATTGCTGCTAGCCTGCAACAAACTCAACCCGTCATTACCGAGCTTACCGAACACCTGAGACTCTATCAAAAAACTTTCCCAAATAGCAGTGAAGAAATTATTGACCATGCCGAGCAAATCGATTTGGAATATAGCTTAGAAGACGCATCTAAGGTAATTGTATCTATGACAATGGCGTGCAACAGGCTGAAACAAATCAGCACTTCACTCTGCACTTTTTCTCGTGCCGATCAAGATTATAAAGTGCTATTTAATATTCATGAAGGTATTGATAGCACCCTTCTTATTCTCAAACATCGCCTCAAAGCTAACCAACAACGTCCAGCTATTGAAGTGATAACTAACTACGGTAATTTACCGCAAATTGAATGTTTTCCTGGCCAATTAAATCAGGTGTTTATGAATATTCTCGCTAATGCTATTGATGCAATAGATGAGTCGAATATTGGATGCAGTTTTCAGGAAATTCAAACAAATCCTAATTGCATTACAATTAATACTTCACTGGCAGATAGGGTTGTAAAAATTACCATTGCTGATAATGGCAAAGGAATAAGCGAATCAGTTAAACAAAAGATTTTTGAGCATTTATTTACTACAAAAGCTGTTGGTAAAGGTACGGGTTTGGGGTTGGCGATCGCTCGACAAATCGTTGAATCAACCCACGGCGGTAAATTGAGTTGCAACTCTGTTCTTGGTGAAGGTACAGAATTTGTGATTGAATTTCCAGTGTAATTTTTGGCTCGTTTAGTAAACAACTTCAGACATCTGGGAATACTAAATTCGGAAGTCTTGAAGATTTAGCAGTATGGTTAGCACTCTTGTCAATATTCCTGGATACAAGGTTAGCGAAGAACTCTACAATGGTTCTAGAACCATTGTTTATCGAGGGTATCGAGAGACTGACTCATTACCTATAGTTATTAAACTGCTGAAAAATCCTCATCCGAGTTTTGGCGAACTCTTGTCGTTTCGGAATCAGTACACCATAGCTAAAAATCTCAACTCACCGCTAATAGTCCAAACTTATAGCCTAGAACCCTATCAAAATGGCTATGCGCTAGTGATGGAAGACTTTGGGGGGATTTCCCTCAAGGAATGGGGAATCAAGGAAAGGGGAAAATCTCTACAGGAATTTTTAGAAATTGCGATCGCACTATGCAATACCTTAGATATACTATACCACGAACGGATTATTCACAAAGACATAAAACCTAGCAATATTGTCATTAATCCCGAAACTAAACAAGTTAAATTAATCGACTTTAGTATTGCATCTTTATTACCAAGGGAAACCCAAACGCTAGTCAATCCCAATATCTTAGAAGGAACACTCGCTTATATTTCTCCAGAACAAACAGGCAGAATGAATCGGGGGATTGATTACCGAACTGATTTTTATTCTTTGGGTGTGACATTTTACGAGTTAATTACAGGAAATTTACCTTTTGCATCAAACGAGCCAATGGAATTGGTGCATTGTCATATTGCTAAACTTCCACAAATTTTAAAAAATAGAGAAGATATTCCCCAAGTTATTTGCGATATTGTGATGAAATTGATGGCAAAAAATGCCGAAGATCGATATCAAAGTGCCTTGGGACTGAAGTTTGATTTAGAAAAATGTTTGTCTCAGCTACAAGTTTATGGTAATATTGAAGGTTTTGAAATTGCACAGCGTGATGTGTGCGATCGCTTCATTATCCCCGATAAACTCTATGGCAGAGAAGCCGAAGTATTAACTCTCCTCCAAGCATTTGATAGAGTCAGTAATGGCGCAACAGAAATGATGCTCGTTGCAGGGTTTTCAGGAATTGGGAAAACAGCGGTTATCAACGAAGTGCATAAACCGATTGTCAGACAACGCGGCTATTTTATTAAAGGTAAATTTGACCAATTTCAACGCAATATTCCCTTCAGTGCCTTTGTGCAAGCATTCCGGGATTTAATGGAGCAATTATTAACCGAAAGTGATGTCCAACTAGAACAATGGAAGAATAATATTTTAGAAGCTGTTGGCGAAAATGGGCAAGTAATTATTGAAGTTATTCCCGAATTATCAAGAATTATTGGCGAACAACCACCCGCACTGGAATTATCAGGAATAGCGGCACAAAATCGCTTTAATTTACTCTTTCAAAATTTTACTAAAGTCTTTACCAGTGCAGAGCATCCCTTAGTAATGTTTTTAGATGATTTGCAATGGGCAGATTCAGCATCACTGAAATTAATGCAGTTATTAATGGCTGATACAAGTCATCTTTTCATCATTGGTGCGTACCGCGATAACGAAGTCCAGCCAGCACATCCATTAATGCTAACTTTGAGTGAAATTCAGAAAAATCAAGCAATAATTAATACAATTATTTTAGTACCACTAAGTCAAGTGCAAGTAAATAAATTAGTTGCTGATACACTCAAATGTCCAGAATATTTGGCATTGAATCTTTCTATATTGCTCTATCAAAAGACTCAGGGAAATCCATTTTTTGCAACGCAGTTTTTCAAAGCGTTACATCAAGATGGACTAATTAAATTTGATGTTAAATTAAGCTGTTGGCAATGCGATCTTGCCCAAGTAACAACGCAAGCGGTTACAGATGATGTGGTAAAATTTATGAGTTTTCAATTGCGAAAACTACCGCCATCAACTCAAGATGTATTGCCGTTAGCTGCTTGTATTGGTAACTCATTTAATTTAGCAACTTTGGCAATTATTTCTCAACAATCCCAAATTGAGACGGCAGATGCTTTGTGGAAAGCATTACAATCAGGATTGATTGTACCAATTGGTGATGTTTATAAATTTTATGTTGGGCAAGATAGTCTTGCAATTACTCAAGAAAATCAAGAAACTGTTACATACAAATTTATACACGATCGCGTCCAACAAGCGGCTTATTCTCTGATTCCCGACGACCAAAAAACAGCAACTCATTTCAAAATAGGACAGTTACTGCTAGAAAATTTATCCGAGCTAGAACAAGAAGAAAAACTGTTCGATATTGTGGGGCATTTGAATTTAGGAATTGAGTTAATTAGTCAATCAAGGGAACGCGAGGCATTAGCTAAACTGAATTTGCAAGCTGGAGTGAAGGCGAGAAATTCTACAGCTTACGCCGCAGCAAGAGTTTATTTGCAAACTGGGATTGAGTTACTTCAGACAAACTGCTGGCAACATCAGTATGAATTGACTCTGAATCTGTATGTTACGGGTGCGGAAGTAGCTTATTTGAATGGTGACTTGGAAGGCATGGAACATCTTGCTGCATTCGTATTGCAGCAAGCACAGACAATTTTCGACAAAGTGAAAATCTACGAAATTCAAATCGCGGCCCAAATGGCCCAGAGCCAAGTATTAGAAGCGATCGCAGTGGGAAGAGATGCGCTGAGTCAATTAGGGGTGGATCTCCCCAGTACACCAGATGAAGCCCAAATCGGCAAAGTGCTAGAAGACCTTGCAAGCCTTGAGGGCAGCAAAAATCCATCTGCCCTAGTGAATTTACCCAGGATGAGCGATCGCACTGCGATCGCCGCGATGCAACTATTAGGAGTGTTGTTTGCACCCATGTTGCTAGGAATGCCAAGTTTACTCCCCCTCTTGGGCGCAACGATGGTGAAGTTATCGCTCCAGTTTGGCAATGCCCCCGCCTCGACGGTAGGATATGCACTGCATGGCATGGTGCTGTGTGCCTTTTTGGGCGAAGCCAAAACAGGCTACGAGTTTGGTAGATTAGCGCTCTTGTTGCTGGAGAAGTTAAATGCTCAGTCCATGAAGTCCGTGACTCTAGATTTGTTTGGAGCTTTCATCCAACATCACCAGCAAGCGCTCAGAGCAGTGCTACCGACGTTCAAAAATGGCTACACCACTGGCATAGAAACAGGCGATTTTCTCTACGCTGGCTACAATGTATCAGCTTACGCCTGTAATGGGCTTTTCGCAGGTGTAGAAGTGGACGCATTATCATCCGAATTGATTGCTTACAATGCTGTCCTGGCTCAGATGAAACAAGAATCCGCGCATATTTATTCGGATATGGTGTTGCAAACGCTAGAGCATTTGAGAGAAACAGTCAGCCAACCCGATTGCTTAACTGGCACTATCTACGATGAAACGGTGATGCTGCCAAAGCACCACCAGGATAACGATCTCACCTCGATCGCCATTGTCTACACCTACAAACTGCTGCTTGCCTACTATTTTGGCAATTATCAGGCCGCCCTGGACTACATCATTCAAGGCAAGTCCTATTTGATGGCAGTATCGGGAATGTTTTTTATTCGGATTTTCCATTTTTATGCCGCGCTAACTTATCTGGCACTCTACCCCAGCCATCCAGAATCAGAACAAGCCCAAATCCTTGCTGTTGCCGTCACCCATCAAACTGCTCTCTATCAATCAGCGCAAAATGCCCCGATGAATCATTTGCATAAATGGTATCTAGTGGAGGCTGAACGTCATCGAGTTTTGGGTGAAAAAGCCGCAGCCAGTGAATGTTATGACCAAGCCATAAGTCTTGCTAAAGAACATCAGTTTATCAACGAAGAAGCCTTAGCCAACGAACTAGCAGCAAAGTTTTACCTGGAGTGGGGCAAACAACGCATAGCTCAGGAATATCTGACTGAAGCTTACTATGGTTATGCCCGTTGGGGTGCAAAAGCCAAAGTCGCCGACTTAGAAAAACGCTATCCCCAATTACTTGCCCTCATATTACAGCAAACCCGTTCTCCCTTGTCCACCTACGAAACCATCTTTGCCTTGGGGAGTGTCGCCTCCACCAGTTCTACGAGTTCTAGCAGTAGTGTCTCACATAGCCTAGATTTAAAAGCCATTCTCAAAGCTTCTCAAACTATCTCAGGCGAAATCGAACTAGAAAAACTGCTCTTATCGTTGCTTTCCATTGTCATAGAAAATGCGGGGGCTGATAAATGTGTGTTCATGCTGATGCTGGACAATCGCCTGTTAATCAAAGGATCGATTACCACAGGTTCAAATCCTGTTGTCTTGCAGCGTATTCCCATTGAAGAGAGCCAGGATATTCCTCACAAACTGATTTACAAAGTCTTGCACAACCAGCAGACTGTTGTGTTGCTGGATGCAACAGCAGATCCCACCTTAGCCAACGACCCATACATCATACGTCAACAGCCGAAAAGTATCTTGTGCAGCCCGATTTTGCGTCAAGGCAAGTTGCTAGGCATTTTATATCTCGAAAATAATTTAACAACGGGGGCATTTAGTGGCGATCGCGTCGAACTGCTGAATTTACTCTGCGCCCAAGCCGCAATTTCTTTGGAAAATGCCCGACTTTATGAGCGATCGCTAGAGTATTCCCAACAGCTAGAGCGATCGCTTGAGGAATTAAACGCCGCCCAGTCTGTCTTCCAAGCATCCCAGCAAAAACTCCAGCTATTGGTTCAGCAAACTCCATTAGCAGTCATCGAGTGGGATATTAATTATCACGTTACTGACTGGAACCCAGGCGCAGAAAGAATCTTTGGCTACAGCAAACAAGAGGCTTTGGGTTGTGGATTCAAATTCATCATTCCTGAAATAATTCAAGCAGAAATGGAGCAAGTCAGCGTCGAAATTATATCGCAGGAGGGCGGCAATTACAGTATCAATGAAAATATGACAAAGGATGGTAAAATTATTATTTGTGCTTGGTATAACAATCCGCTTGTAAATGCAGATGGCGAGTTAATCGGAGTTGCTTCCCTAGCAGATGATATTACAGAACAGCAAGTTGCGCTACGCGATCGCAAACTTGCCGAAGTCCAACTTCAACAAAAAGCACAAGAGCTAGAAACTGCTTTACAAAACCTGCAACAAGCACAATTACAAATGGTGCAAACTGAGAAAATGTCTGCACTCGGAAACTTAGTTGCGGGTGTAGCTCACGAAATGAATAATCCCCTTGGTTTTATTGCTGCTAGTCTCAAACAAGCGAAACCTACTATCGCTGATATTGTTGAACATCTCAGACTATATCAAGAAAGTTTACCCAACAAAAGCGATGAAATCGAAGACCACGCCGAAGAAATCGACTTGGATTATAGCTTAGAAGACTTACCCAAGATGATTGATTCTATGTCTATGGCGTGTGACAGGCTAAAGAACATCAGCACCAGTTTGAGAACTTTCTCTCGTGCCGATCAAGACTACAAAGTACCTTTCAATATCCACGAAGGCATTGATAGCACAATTTTAATTCTCAAACATCGTCTCAAGGCCAATGAACAACGTCCGGCGATTCAAGTTGTTGCAAACTACGGTAATTTACCTCAAGTAGAATGTTTCCCCGGCCAATTAAATCAGGTATTTATGAATATTTTTGCTAATGCTATTGATGCATTAGATGAATCTAATCATGGACTCAGCTTTGAAGAAATTAAAGCCAATCCTAACTGCATTACAATTACAACCTCAGTCGAAAAGAATCTAATTAAAGTTTCCATTACTGATAATGGCAAAGGGATGAGCGAATCAGTTAAACAAAAAATATTTGACCATTTATTTACGACGAAAGCTGTTGGTAAAGGGACGGGTTTAGGGTTGGCGATCGCTCGTCAAATCGTTGAAGAAACCCACGGTGGAAAATTAAGTTTTAACTCGGTTCTGGGTCAAGGTACAGAATTTACAATTGAAATTCCGGTATGAATCTCAGACACTCCTTGTTCGCGCTGCGTCTCGTAGAAAAGGGATGGGATGAGCACCGATTTTCTTTGAGTCTAAATTCTCAAAATTTCAAGTCGTGGAGCGACGGGTTCGCTTGATATCTGGGAACACTATATCTGGAGTCTTAAAGATTTAGCAGTATGGTTAGTACGAGAGTCAATATTCCTGGCTATCAGGTTAGCGAAGAACTCTACAATGGTTCTAGAACCATCGTTTATCGAGGGTATCGAGAGACTGACTCATTACCCGTAACGATCAAACTGCTGAAAAATCCTTATCCGAGTTTTGGCGAACTTTTGTCGTTTCGCAATCAGTACATCATAGCGAAAAATCTCAACTCACCTCTGATCGTCCAAACTTATAGCCTAGAACCGTATCAAAATGGTTATGCGTTGGTAATGGAAGATTTTGGGGGGATTTCTCTCAAGGATTGGGGATTAAGGAGTGGGGAGTGGAAAATTGGGCGAAACTTAGAATCTTTGATGGAGTTTTTAGAAATAGCGATCGCACTGTGCAACACCTTAGATATATTGTATCGCGATCGGATTATTCATAAAGATATCAAACCCGCCAATGTTTTAATTAATCCAGACACCAAACAAGTTAAATTAATTGACTTTAGTATTGCATCCTTACTACCACGGGAAACTCAAACACTGATGAATCCCAATGTCTTGGAAGGGACACTTGGTTATATTTCTCCCGAACAAACAGGAAGAATGAATCGAGGGATTGACTACCGGACTGATTTCTATTCTTTAGGTGTCACTTTTTATGAACTACTTACGGGTGAGTTACCGTTCCATTCAAACGATCCGATGGAGTTGGTACATTGTCATCTAGCAAAACTTCCACCATCTTTTCAGGAAGTTAAAAGTGAAGAGATTCCGCAAGTGTTGTCAGATATTGTCATGAAATTAATGGCAAAAAATGCTGAGGACCGCTATCAAAGTGCATTAGGATTGAAATTTGATTTAGAAACTTGTTTATCTCAACTCCAAGAAACTGGTGAAATTAAGCATTTCCCAATTGCTCAACGGGATCTGTGCGATCGCTTTATTATTCCTGATAAACTTTATGGACGAGAAACAGAAGTAGAAACTCTCCTGCAAGCATTTGAGCGCGTTAGTACAGGTGCGACAGAAATGATGCTGGTGGCTGGTTTTTCGGGTATTGGGAAAACCGTTGTAGTTAACGAAGTTCATAAACCTATCGTCAAAAAACGCGGTTATTTTATCAAAGGGAAATATGACCAATTTCAACGAAATATTCCCTTTAGTGCTTTTGTGCAAGCCTTCCGCGATTTAATGGGGCAATTATTAACCGAAAGCGATGCTCAAATCCAGCAATTTAAAACCAATATCTTAGCGGCTGTAGGTGATAATGGCCAGGTAATTATTGAAGTTATCCCCGAATTAGAAAGAATTATTGGTCAACAACCACCTGCTACAGAATTATCAGGAACTGCCGCCCAAAATCGGTTTAATTTATTATTTCAGAAATTTACCCAAGTCTTTACCAGTGAAAAACATCCATTAGTGATGTTTTTAGATGATTTGCAATGGGCAGATTCAGCATCGTTGATGTTAATACAGTTATTAATGGCTGATACCAAACATCTTTTCTTAATTGGTGCTTATCGTGATAACGAAATCAATTCAGCACATCCATTAATTTTGACTTTGAATGATATCCAAAAAACAGCAGCTACAATTAATACGATTACTTTAGCGCCTCTGAGTCAATCGCAAGTAAATCAATTAGTTGCTGATACACTGAAATGTACAAAAGATTCGGCGTTACCTGTTTCTCAATTGGTATTTCAGAAAACTCAAGGTAATCCGTTTTTTGCCATCCAGTTTCTCAAGGCATTACACCAAGATGGATTAATTGAATTCACCCCCCCTTACCAAGGCAGGGCTACGGGCGGGTGGCAATGTGATATTACCCAAATAAATCAGCAAGCGGTGACAGATGATGTTGTAAAATTCATGGTATTTCAATTACGAAGACTGCCTCAATCAACTCAAAATGTATTGCAGCTAGCCGCTTGCATTGGTAATCAATTTGATTTAGCAACTTTGGCGATTGTTTGGGAGTCATCAGAAATTGAAACAGCTGCTAGTTTATGGAAAGCTTTACAAGAAGGGTTGATTCTACCAATTAGTGATGTTTATAAATTTTATCAGGGAGAAAATCACGATCGCTTGGCGCTGTCAACTGGGAATACCAATAAACAATTAGCCAAATATAGATTTTTGCATGACAGAGTACAACAAGCTGCCTATTCTCTAATTCCTGATAACCAAAAACAAGCAACTCATCTCAAAATTGGTCAATTACTTTTACAAAATTCCTCTCAAATAGAACAAGAAGAAAAACTGTTTGATATTGTTGGACATTTGAATTTAGGGCAAGAGTTGATTGTCCAATCAAACGAGCGAGAAGCTTTGGCTCGACTTAACTTAGCAGCAGGAGGTAAAGCTAAAAATTCTACTGCTTATGCTGCTGCCAAAGCCTATTTACAGACCGGGATTGAGCTACTCACAGTGAATTGCTGGCAAGATCGATATGAATTGACCTTGAGTCTCTATGTTGCCGCCGCCGAAGCCGCCTACTTAAATGCTGACTTTGATGGCATGGAAGAGATAGCAGCAATAGTGTTGCAATCAGCCCAGACGATTTTAGACAAAGTTAAAATTTACGAAATTCAAATTGCTGCCCAGACAGCCCAAAGTAGACTATTAGAAGCGATCGCAGTTGGCAGAGATGCCTTAAAGCAATTGGGGGTTGAGCTACCCATCGAGCCAAACAATGCTGAGATTGGTAAAGCTTTACAAGTGCTTGCTAGTCAACTCGCAGGCAAACGAATTGAGGAACTAGCTGACTTACCAGTGATGACCGATCTCCAAGCACAGGCAGCCATGCAACTGTTAGGAATGTTGTTTGCACCTGTTTTCCAAGGAATGCCGGGTTTATTGCCCCTGATTAGCTCCACAATGGTCAGCCTATCGCTTCAGTTTGGGAATACGCCCGCCTCCACTGTGGGGTATGCGCTGCACGGAATGGTGCTGTGTGCATTTTTGGGAGAGGTTGAAGGGGGCTACGGTTTTGGGCAATTGGCATTGAATTTGCTAGATCGGTTCAATGTGCGGGAATTCAAATCCATAATTTCCATGTTGTTTGGTGGCTTTATTCAACATCACCAAGAAGCTCTCTCGGCAACAATACCGTTGCTGAAAGCTGGTTTTACCTCTGGGATGGAAACTGGCGATTTTTTACACGCTGGTTATAACGTATGTTGTTACAGCTATGCGGTCTTTTGGAGTGGCTCTGAACTTAGCAATTTGGAATTAGATATAGCAAGTTACAACGCCGCCTTAACTCAGGCGAAGCAACATTCTGCCCAGACTTATGTGAGTATTATGCGGCAGGCGGCACAGAACTTTAGGGAAACCCAAATTCAGCCCGATTGTTTGAGCGGCAGTATCTACGATGAAACGGTGATGATTCCCAAACATCGTCAGGCTAATGAACTCACGGTGATGGCTGAGTTGTATATCTACAAACTGTTGCTTGCCTATTATTTTGGTGATTACAAAGCTGCGATCGCTTACATTGACGAAGGTAAGGAGTATTTACTCGCCGTATCAGGATTGATTTTTATTCCGATTTCCCATTTCTTTGCAGCCCTGACGCACCTAGCCCTATTTTCCACCCAGCCAGAAATGGAGCTTTCCGTAATTCTCGCCCAGGTAGAAATCCATCAAACCACTCTGTACCGTTGTGCGCAAAATGCTCCCACAAATCATCTGCATAAATGGCATTTAGTTGAGGCTGAAAAACAACGAGTTTTGGGCAATAAAACAGAAGCGCTTGAACATTACGATCGCGCCATAACTCTAGCTACAGCCAACGGCTACATCCAAGAAGAAGCACTTAGCAATGAATTAGTAGCCAAATTTTATCTCGATTGGGGTAAAGAAAGAGTTGCCCAAGCATATATGCAAGAAGCATACTACTGCTACGCTCGTTGGGGTGCAAAAGCCAAAATAGAAGACTTAGAAAAACGCTATCCCCAACTACTCCAATCAATTCTGCAACAGCAACGAATCAACTTCAATACCTTAGAAACTATTAGCTTTCGTGGCACTTCCTCATCTACTCGCACTTCTACCACTGGCAGTACTGGTATTTCCCAGACATTAGATTTTACCTCTGTCCTCAAAGCCGCTCAAGCTATCTCCAGTTCTCTGAAATTAGATCGACTCATTGCCAGCTTGACCCACATTATCCTAGAAAACTCTGGCGCGAAGAAAGTTGTACTAATTCTTCCCCAAGATGAGGACACTACCGTGCAGGGAGAACCCTTATTGAAGAAAGTATCTGGTGATAATTGGCAAGTTAGGGCAATTACCTTTATCAATCATGACCAAATACAAACCATTCTGGAGCCACAATCACTCGCTAATTGTCAAGAGATTCCTGCAAAAATTATCAATTACGTCAAAAATACCCAACAAACAGTTGTTATAGACAATTGCAAAACAGATACCATTGGGTTGATTGGGGAATATATGCAGCGAACACAACCCCAGAGTGTATTATGTACCCCGATTCTTAATCAAGGGCGTTTAGTAGGGATTCTTTACCTAGAAAATCAACTGACTCAAGGCGTATTTACTAGCGATCGCCTTTCTATTGTAAATTTCCTCTGCACTCAAGCTGCAATTTCTTTGGAAAATGCCCAGTTATATAATCATCTCCAAGAGCGAGAAAAGTTCCTCAGTAGTATTTACGAAGGTGTTGGCTGTCTGATATTTGTGACTGATATCCGAGATAATGGTAGGTATGAGTACACAGGATGGAGTAAATCTTGCGAATTAGTGATTGGTATACCTGCTTCCCAAGTGCTGGGTAAAAGTCCGCAAGAATTAATGGCTCCTGATGAAGTTGCAGCAATCGAGCAAAAATATCTGCATTGTTTCCAAACTGGAATACCCATCACCTATGAAGAATGTCTAACATTTAATGACCAGAAAATTTGGTTTTTAACCACACTCAGCCCTTTAAAAGATGAGACGGGCAAAGTTTATCGCGTAGTTGGGACAACGATTAATATTAGCGATCGCAAACAAGCTGAATCAGCGGTGACAGAAAAATCTCAAGCACTCGGAACAGCCTTAGCAGATTTACAGCAAGCCCAATTACAAATTGTTCAAAATGAGAAAATGTCTGCACTGGGTAATTTAGTTGCTGGCGTAGCCCATGAAATGAATAATCCTTTGGGCTTTATTGCTGCAAGCCTCAAACAAGCTAAACCTACTATTGCTGATGTTGTGCAACACTTGAAACTTTATCAAGAAAGTTTACCTAATCCGGGTGCTGAAATTATTGACCATGCAGAAGAAATTGACTTAGATTATAGTTTAGAAGATTTACCAAAGGTAATAGATTCAATGGTGATGGCGTGCGATCGCCTGAAAAATATCAGTACTAGTTTAAGAACTTTCTCCCGCGCTGATAAAGATTACAAAGTGGCATTTAAAATTCATGAAGGGATTGAAAGTACAATTTTAATTCTCAAACATCGTCTCAAAGTCAACGAGCAACGTCCAGCAATTGAAGTAATAACCGATTATGGAAATTTGCCTGAAGTTGAATGTTTTCCTGGACAATTAAACCAGGTGTTTATGAATATCCTCGCTAATGCTATTGATGCCTTAGATGAGTCGAATACTGGGCGAAGTTTTGCAGAAATTAAAGAAAATCCTAACAAGATTACAATTAAAACCTCATTGCAAGACGATCGAGTTACAATAACGATTGCTGATAATGCTAATGGCATGAATGAAACAGTCAAACAAAAGATATTTGACCATTTGTTTACAACCAAATCTGTGGGAAAAGGAACGGGTTTAGGATTAGCGATCGCCCGTCGAATTGTTGTGGAAAAACACGGGGGTTCAATACACTGCAACTCCTTCCCAGGAAAAGGGACAGAGTTTGCGATCGCAATTCCAGTGCGGCAATAAACAGTACTGAGTAGACTAACTTTAGCTAAGAAGATTAGACCTCTTGGCAAAAGTGCTTTTTGTACTCTTGGGGAAAAGGGACTCATGTTAAAGGGGAAGGGAACAATACAGAACCTTTTCTCCTTTTCCCGACAAATGCCAAGAAGTCTATTCTGTCACTTCACTTGCAGGCGATCGCGTAGCGTTTATGTAGAAAAGGCATCTTCTGAGACGCTTTACCTTAGCGGAAGCCTCTGGAAAAAAAGGCAGTTGGATAAATTAAGTTTTTAGCAATTTTTACGTAATACCAATTCACAAAAAATATGATACAGATGCAAACCATAAAACCTATGCTAATTCTCACTTTCTTAATGCGTGAATTTTGAATTGGTATAAGTCCTGCCTGACTCAGGACTGGCTCTAAGTAAACTGAATCGGAGTTGAATATGTGTACTGAAAAAATTAATGAAGAAATATTGCTTTTACGTCAGCAAAATGCCCAATTACTGCAACAGCTAGAAGCATTACAAGACCTTTATTCAACTACACTGTTAGCCGAACAACATCAAATTTGGGAATTAGTTACTGATGAAGTCCCACAGGATTTACAACTGATAGAATTACAGTCGAAATTGACAGATAATTCTACCTTTGTAGAATCAGCAAATAAAATTAGCGGACGGCATCATCAAGCGGCGGCAACTGCTTTGGCTGAGAGTGAGGCTAAGTATCGCCAACTCGTGGAAAATATCAGCGACCTGATTTTTTCTATGTCAGTGGAAGGTCTTTTTACTTATGTCTCACCACAATATAAAAATGTTTTAGGATGGGAACCTTCAGACCTACTCGGTCAACCCTTTGCCCCCCTGCTTCATCCTGATGATTTCCCCCTAGCCCAGAGAAAAATTCAAGAAATGGTGGAAACTAAGGGGCAGCGAATCGCAATAGAATTTCGCCACCAAAAAAAGGATGGAAATTGGTGCTGGATGAGGTCAGTGGCTTCGCCAATTTTCGATTCAGATGGTGAAATTATTGGTCTTCATGGCGCTATTAGCGATATCAGCAGTCGCAAACAAGCTGAAGAATTAATCAAAGCCTCGCAAGCAGAATTACTCGCTTTGTTCAACGCTATGCAGGATGTGATTCTTGTCTTGGATGCCGAAGGAAGATACTTAAAAATCGCTCCTAGTGGTGCGCCCTTACTCTACCAACCTCCTGCGGAACTGCTGGGCACAAAAATATATGAGGTTTTACCCTCTGCTTGTGCCGACTATTTTCTCAACTCTATTCAACAAGCACTCTTAACTCAAAAAACTGTGAAGGTAGAATATAGCTTGCCTATAGGCGAGCAAGAGGTTTGGTTTGAGGCGAATATTGCCAGCATGAGCGAAAACACCGTTGTTTGTGTCGCCAGGGATATCAGTGAACGCAAACAGATGGAAGACCAATTGCGACAAAAAACAGAAAATTTAGCACAAACTCTTCAAGAACTTAGACAAACTCAAGCACAAATGATTCAAGCAGAAAAAATGTCTAGTCTGGGTCAACTTGTGGCTGGAGTTGCTCACGAAATCAACAACCCCGTTAATTTTATTCACGGTAATCTCACTTACAGCAGTTTTCTTTTGCATGAGGTACAAATTCACTGGTTTTGAGGCAGGAGGCAGGAGGGAGAAGAATAATTTGATTTGCGAATCCTTGGTTCTGTACCTCATTTAGTTGCAAAGTGCTGTATATTGAGGAATATACTCAAGACCTGTTGCGAATAATTCACCATCAGCAGCAATCTGGTAATAAGTCGGAATTTCAGGCTTTGTGTGAGGAAATTGACCTAGAGTACATCCAAAAAGATTTACCAAGAATATTGAGTTCGATGAAAGTTGGTACTCAGCGCATCCGTCAGATTGTGCTGTCGTTACGAACCTTCTCACGCATAGATGAAGCCGAGTTTAAAGCAGTGGATATTCATGAAAGCATCGATAGTACTCTAATGGTATTGCAACATCGCTTGCAAGAAACAACAAAGCTTCCAGCCATTCAAGTCATCAAAGACTACGGCACATTACCTTTAGTGGAATACTATGGCCGACAGCTCAATCAGGTATTTATGAATATATTAGCGAATGCCATTGATGCTTTAGAAGAATGGACAATTGAGAATGCACAATTAAGAATAGACAATTTCACATCTGGGTTGTTAAGTCCTACGATCGCCATTCGTACCTCAGTGATAGATTCCAGTTGGGTAAGAATTGCGATCGCTGATAATGGAATAGGTATGTCAGAACAGATTCAACAACAAGTTTTTAATCCGTTTTTCACCAACAAGCCTGTAGGTAAGGGAACAGGTATGGGAATGTTTATCAGTTATCAAATCATTACAGAAACACATGGTGGCAAATTGGAATGTCATTCATCACCAGCAGCAGGAACGGAGTTTGTAATTACAATTCCAATTCAGCATTAAGATTTTTTTTGCAACTGTAAGGTTATAATCCCTTGTGGGGCGGTTGTACTCCTTTTTCATAAGGTTGACTGACTTGCCACCGCTTTCTATAAACCATTAACTATTGACTAATAGCTAAACAATCAGTTTCTGCCCACCAGGCATAAATAAGTGTGTCGCGGTCTGGTAAAGTGCCAAGAGTATTAGGTTGCAACACATTAATGCTAATACCATTTGTTAATTCCATAACATAATTAACGTGTGTGCCCAAATACATAACGTTAACCAGCCGTCCTTCAAAGCAGTTAACTGGCAAATTAGGTGGATACAAGGAAAGCTGTATTTTTTCTGGACGCACACTCACTACTACAGCTTGTGATAATTCAGTTGGTGTATCCTCAGTGCGGCTAATAACAATTGAAAGTCCCATTTTTGTGGAAATTTTAATATTAGAGGAGTCTACCGTGACGATTTCACCACTGAATAAATTAGTATCACCAATAAAATCAGCAACAAAGGATGTACAGGGACGTTCGTAAATTTGGCTGGGAGTGCCAACTTGTTCAATTTTGCCTTGATTCATTACGGCAATGCGATCGCTCAAAGACAATGCTTCTTCTTGGTCGTGTGTCACCATCACAAAGGTTAACCCCAAGTCTTTGTGTAAATTTGATAACTCAACCTGCATTTCTTTACGTAGTTTGAAATCTAACGCCCCTAAAGGTTCATCTAGTAGTACCACGGTGGGACGGTTGACTAGGGCCCTTGCTAAAGCTACTCGCTGCTGTTGACCACCAGAAAGTTGATTAGGAAAACGCGATCGCAAACTTTCCATTTTCACCAGTTTTAAAGCTTCTTGGACTCTAGCTTCAATTTTCGATTTGGGTATTTTTTTTAACCGCAGTCCAAAGGCGATGTTATTCCAGACATTCAGGTGGTTAAATAGAGCGTAACTTTGAAATACAGTATTGACGGGTCGGCGGTAAGGAGGCACATTAGTCATGGACTGACCCTGAATAAACACCTTACCAGCGTCAGCAATTTCAAACCCAGCAATTAAGCGTAGTGTTGTTGTTTTACCACAACCGGAGGGGCCTAAAATACTAAAAAATTCTCCTTGTCTGACATCCAAATCAATGCCATTTACTGCTGGTTCTTGGTTAAAAAACTTGAAGACGTTACGCAGTTCAACATCAAGTGGCTGAAAACTTGTTATCCCCCTCTGATTTTGCATGACGATTTGAGCCATAATCCTCAGTAGAATGCCGCGATCTTTACGTTATCTTGTCAATTGCTCTAGTCTTTTGGGCAGACTATATTTGACACTTTGGTTTATTGTATCCGCCAAAAACAATTGTTCAAGAATATACTCGCTCGATTATTTCGTACTCAGTAATAAAATCAAGATAATGGTAAATTTAGACACTAAGCTTTTAATTTAGATAATCTGTAATTAAGTTAACAAGTCTTAAAATTGCATCTTAGCAATTGCTAAAAGGCTGGCTATAATTGCATTTATTCATTTTGAATTTTGAATTTTGAATTAATACTTATGTCCTTATTCCCATCACTTGGCAGCAAAAAAGATACACGTACAGTTGGACGTGGTGTCCAATCAATATTTTTAATCGTATTTACCCTATTAATGACCAGTGGGATTGAGGCTCGTTTGGCTTACTTGCAAATAGTTGATGGGCCAAAACTCCGGGAACGAGCTGAAGCAAACCGAATTCGGATGATTCCCAAACAACCAGAACGGGGCAATATTTTTGACCGGAATGGCAAACTTTTAGCTAGCACTCGCTATCCTAGCTCTGTATATTTGTGGCCGATGGCGCATACTAAGCCTTCTTGGTCTGTAGTCGGCCCGCGTCTAGCGCAAATTCTTAACATTCCCCAGGATGAGATGGAAAAGAAATTAGAACAAGCTGGTGCTAATTCTTCTTCACTCATCCGGGTTGCTCGCGATTTAAATGAAGCAGAAATTACGGCATTAAAGGAGTATAAAAATGAACTTCCAGAAGTGGAAATTAATACAGATTCTGTACGTTATTATCCCCACGGCAAGGAATTAGCGCACGTACTAGGTTATACACGAGAGTTGACCGCCGACCAGTTAAAAGGCAAGAAGGAGTTAGGCTATCGACTGGGAGATGTCATCGGTCAGATGGGTGTGGAAAAGGCTTATGAGAAAGCTCTACGGGGCGAATGGGGCGGTCAGCAAGTGGAAGTGGATGGTGCGGGTAGACCAATCCGGGTTATCGGGGAGAAACAGGCAAAAGCTGGTAATGATTTGCACCTGACCATAGATTTGGATGTGCAAAAGGCAGCCGAAAAAGCTTTGGGAAATCACCGAGGTGCGATCGCAGCACTCGATCCAAATAATGGTGCTGTTTTAGCGTTGGTATCTTACCCCACCTTTGACCCAAATATCTTTTCCAAACAAAAACTCTCTCAAAAAGATTGGGAAAGTGTCCAAGGTAAAGATCATCCCTTGGTCAATCGCGCTCTGAGTGCCTTTCCACCCGCCAGTACTTTTAAAGTTGTGACTACGACAGCTGGACTCGAATCAGGTGAATTTTCTCCTGACTCAATACTACAAACCTTTGGTTCTCTTACCGTGGGTGGGGTGACATTTGGTGAGTGGAACCACGCCGGATTCGGGCCATTGGGATTTCCCAGAGCGATCGCTATGAGTAGCGATACTTTCTTCTATCAAGTTGGCAGAAAAGTTGGCGGCCCAACTCTAATCAAATGGAGCCGTAAATACGGGTTTGGTCAAAGAACTGGTATTGAATTTCGTGATGAAGAATCAGTAGGCTTGGTTCCAGATGAAACATGGAAGCGGAAAGTTTTCAAAATGCCTTGGACTGTTGGCGACACCATTAATATGTCAATTGGTCAAGGCGCTTTGCAAGTCACACCTCTGCAATCGGCGATTATGTTTTCTGTCCCTGCTAACGGTGGGTATCGAGTTCAACCGCATTTGCTTAAAGATAACGAAGAAGCAAAAAGTTGGCGAGAATCTTTAAATATGAAGCCGACAACTATCAAAGTTCTCCGCGACGGACTGCGAAAGGTGGTGAGTGAAGGTACTGGTAAGCGCTTAGACGTGCCGACAATTGCCCCAGCGTCCGGGAAGAGTGGCACAGCTGAAGCTGGTGTTGGTCGCCCAAATCATACATGGTTTGGTGCTTATGCGCCCAGTAATAAGCCAGAAATTGTGGTTGTGGCCTTTGGGGAAAATACTGGCGAACATGGTGGTACTATTTGCGGGCCGATGGTTTTACAAGTACTAGAAGCTTATTTTCAGCACAAATATCCAGGTAAGTATCAAAAACCTCAGCCTGACCCATCAGAAGCTAAAACTCAAAGTTCAGGACATAGCACTGGAGATTAGTTCTGCAAAGCAAAAGTTAAACAGGTATACAGCGTCAGATTTTCTAGTCTATCCCATTAGTTTTGAAGGATGAACAAGTTCGTAGTAACGACTTTAACTTTAGTCCTAGATTTTTAAGCACGCTTTGTGCTTACTACAAACTCATCAAAATTAATGCGATAGACCACTAGTGTGCAAAGTTCAAAATTTAAGAAGCTTTTGGTCGAGACAATAGAAGAGATGAGCTTATGGTATCAATTTAAAACAATTAATTACTGCCAATTAGTTTGCCCTTAAATACCTGTTAAAAATTTAGCAGAGTTATTTACAGATAATCTTAATTTTACAATCCTCTTTTCCTTATGACTTACCTGAAACCATCTCCACTTGGCGGACAAAAAAATACACGTACTGTTGGACAAAGTTTCCAGCCGATATTTTTAATTATATTTACTCTATTGATGCTGACAGGAATCAGCATTCGCTTGGCATATTTGCAAATTACTGAAGGAGCAAGCCACCGAAAACGAGCCGAGTCAAATCGAATTCGGATGATCCCCAAACAACCAGAACGAGGCAATATCTTTGACCGCAACGGCAAACTTTTAGCCAGTACTCGCTATCCTCGCTCTGTATATTTGTGGCCGATGGCACATACCAAGCCAGCGTGGTCATTAGTGGGAGCGCGTCTATCTCAAATTCTCGACGTTCCCCAAGAAGAGATGGAAAAGAAACTAGAAGAGGCAGGTGCTAACTCTTCTTCACTAATCCGAATTGCTCGTGATTTGAACGAAGCGCAAATCACAGCATTGAAAGAGTATCAAACTGAACTTAAAGACGTAGAAATTCATACAGAAGCGGTTCGTTACTACCCCCACGCCAAGGAATTAGCCCATGTATTAGGTTATACGCGAGAACTGACCGGCAATCAGTTAAAAGAAAAGAAGCAAGAAGGCTACAGATTGGGTGATGTAATTGGTCAAATGGGAGTTGAAAAAGCTTATGAGAAAACTCTGCGGGGCGAATGGGGCGGTCAGCAAGTAGAAGTGGATGGTGCAGGTCGCCCGCTCCGGGTTTTGGGAGAGAAACAGGCAAAACCTGGTAACGATTTGCATTTGACCATAGATTTAAATATGCAAAAGACAGCAGAAAAAGCTTTAGGCGATCGCGACGGTGCGATCGTTGCCCTTGACCCCAAGAACGGTGCCGTTTTAGCAATGGTATCTCACCCCACCTTTGACCCAAATATTTTCTCAAAGCAGAAACTCACCCAAAAAGATTGGGAATTTGTCCAAGGTGCCGATCATCCCTTGGTGAATCGCGCCCTCAGCGCCTTTCCACCCGCTAGCACCTTCAAAATTGTTACCACCACAGCCGGTCTAGAATCAGGTAAATTTTCTCCTAGCACAGTTCTGCAAACCTACGGTTCTTTGAGTTTTGGCGGCACACGATTTGGTGAATGGAATCACGCCGGATTCGGGCCATTGGGTTTTGTCGGAGCATTACAGTGGAGTAGTGATACCTTCTTTTATCAAATTGGTCGCGGAGTCGGCGGCCCAACTTTAATTGAGTGGACTCGCAAGTATGGATTTGGTAAAAAAACTGGTTTTGAGTTTGTCAACGAAGAAGCAAAGGGTTTAGTGCCAGACGAGGCATGGAAGCAGAAAACTTGGAAGATACCTTGGACTGTAGGCGATAGCATTAATATGTCAATTGGTCAAGGTGCTTTACAAACGACACCTTTACAAGTCGCCATCATGTTTGCCGTGCCCGCTAATGGTGGCTATCGAGTCCAGCCACATTTGCTTAAAGACAATGAACAAGCAAAAAGCTGGCGAGCATCTTTAAATATGAAGCCGACAACTATAAGTGTTCTCCGTCAGGGACTACGGAAAGTAGTAGCTGAAGGTACGGGTAAAGCTTTGAAGCAGCCAACAGTTCCCGCAGTGGCTGGTAAGAGTGGCACTGCTGAAGCGTGGAAAGGCCGTGTTAAGCAAAATCACGCTTGGTTTGGAGCGTATGCACCTGCTGAACAGCCAGAAGTTGCGATCGTAGCATTTGCTGAACATTCCGGTGGTGGTGGTGGTAGCATTGCTGCGCCGATGATCTTACAAATTATGGAGGAATACTTTCAGCGCAAGTATCCAGGTAAGTATCAGAAACCAGCGCCTGAGAACCCAGGAAATAGCAAACGAAATTAAACGTAGGGCATGGGGGCATTGGGCGTTAGGAGTGCTGAGTGCTGAGTGCTGAGTTAGGAGTTAGGAGTTAGGAGTTTTGTTTATCTCCTTGTCCCCCTGCCCCTATGCTTTCCTGCCCCCTCATCTCCACATCGCCAAACATAAAATCAGGTCAATTATGATTGACGACTATATTCGAGCTGTAATGACTCAAAATCAAATTCCGGGGCTTTCTGTTGCAGTGGTGCAGGAAGGTGAACCTGTTTTAGTTAAGGGCTATGGACTGGCGAATACTGAACACTCTGTTGCAGCTACTGAACACACAGTTTATGAAATTGCGTCTGTCGGTAAAACTTTCACCGCTACAGCTGTAATGATGCTGGTGGAACAAGAGGTAATTTCGCTAGATGATGCGCTCGCAGACTATCTCAACGTACCCCTAGCTTGGCAAAATGTCACAATCCAACATATTCTGTCTCATCAGTCTGGAATTCCTAGCTATACCGATGCCCCAAACTATTGGGAAATTACCCATCTTAATTTATCGAAATCTGAAATTTTGGCTCTAGTTACTCACCTACCGCTCAAGTTTCAACCGGGTGAGTTTAGCGCCTATGACAACACAGGCTACTATCTGCTAGGTTTGCTCCTAGAAAAGGTAACTGGACAATCTTATGGAGATTTGTTACAGGAGCGTATTTTTGCTTTTTTGGGAATGAATGCAACCGTGATGAATAATCCCAGTGACATAGTGCCGCACCGGGCTGCTGGTTATCGGTTGCTAAACAGCAAGCTTGTTAACAAACCTTATTACAGTCCCTCAGTTACCTATTCTGCTGGAGGTCAACTTTCCAGTGTGGAAGATATGGTGAAGTGGGAACAGGCGCTTTGTGGTGAAACTTTGCTAAAGCAATCAACCTTGAATTTGATGTGGACTCCTCATTTTCCCAATCAGGGTGATGATTGGGAAAAATTAAGATATGTTGCAGGTTTAGGTTGGTGGGTATTTAATTATGGCGATCGCCGAGTAGTTGGTCATAATGGGTCAATTTTAGGATTTGCAAGTAACATTACCCGCTTTATTGATGACAAAATTACCGTAATTTTACTTTGCAATCTAGATAAAATTTCCCGACCAGATGCGAGCGCTAAAGAAATCGCTGGATATTATTGTCCAGCGCTTAAGAAAGTAGTACTTCAGCCTCCATTATGAGAAGCAGAGGTAATAATTACGAATTACGAATTATTTTGGCTCCTATTGTGATATCTTAGCGGGTTTCAAGTTTCTGGCTTTGTAAAACATTTCTAAACTATTGCGATCGCCTACAAAACGCCAGTGCCAAGGCTCATAACTTACACCTTGAGCATTATCTTTGGGAAATGACATTTCAAAGCCAAAACGCGCTGCATTTGCTTGTAGCCACCGATAAGCCTTGGTATTGTCAAAGTTAGTTTGAAGATTAGTTGCTGGTACCGATCCGTCTCCAACATCCACTGCATAACCCGTGTGATGTTCGCTATGCCCAGGAGGAGCGCTGAGGGCGGCTCGTTCTGCTGGCGTTTGATTTCGCTGGGCGCCGACAGCAAAAAACAACTGCTCTTGGTCTTTGACTGAGCGAAAGCCAGAAATTGGCACTAATATTATACCTGAACTCCGGGCTGCTGCTACCATCTCCTCAAATTTTTGGGCAGCAGTTTTTCGCATTCTAATGCCCCTATTTGCGGAGATGGTTACTAGTTCTGACTCAGGGGCTTCTGGGTATGGAAAATGCCCTAACACAGTATCGCTGGAATTATTAGATGCTGCGGTCGTCGCCGGAGTAGAAGTAGCTGGTAAAGGTTGAGAATCGGCGGTTTTTTTGGGTGCAGTCATAAAAAACCACAAACCGCTAATTAAAGATAGCAGGACAAATCCCGTTACTCCCCCAATCAAAATAATTCGGGGTTGCAACCAAATTTTCGGTGCTGCAACAGGGGTATCGCGTACAGCCACTGGAATATCATCACCAAAGTCATTCGATGAGTTTTGCGGTTTTCCAGAAAACCCTGCCTTATTCAAGGGTAAACTCCTGTTTTTGTGGAATAGCCATAAGAGATTTTGCACTGGACAAAAGTAGACGTAACAGGTAGCATTTTACATCTGTGGTTCTTAGGCGCAATCTTGACAAACCTTTTAGAACTATACGTCAAGCTGGGAGGATTAGTCCTAGTAGGTTTTATCCTGGGACGCAAACTACCTGTAACAGTTCCTACACGTTTAGGACTGTTTCTTTTTTGGGTGGGAGTACCCATAAGCATAGTATCGTTTTTGCGTCAATCTAGCTTATCAGGGCAAATTTGGATTGCACCTGCGATCGCTTACCTAGCTATTTTACTAGGAGCATTTTTTGCTTGGTTAGGGATAAAAGGCCAAGCCTATTTTAGAAAGACTGTTTCCCAACCATCAACTCAGGCTAGCTTGATATTAGCCGCAATGTTGGGTAATACTGGTTATCTTGGTTTTCCCATTACCTTGGCAATGGTAGGCAAGGAATACTTTGCTTGGGCGTTATTTTACGATTTACTAGGTACATTCCCAGGAACTTATGCTCTGGGTGTGTTGCTAGCAGCTAGTTTTGGTGGTAGTGTCCAGAATCATTGGCAGATTACCAGGGCGATTTTAATTAATCCTGCTCTGTGGGGTTTCGGATTTGGCTTGCTGTTTCGGCAGGTGACAATTCCCACAGTTGCAGAATTCTGGTTAGAAAAATTTGCTTGGAGTAGTGTAGCTTTATCCCTGGTATTAATTGGAATGCGTCTGGCGTTGCTCAAATCTTGGCGTAGCTTACCACAAGTAGGGATAAGCTTAGGAATCAAAATGCTGCTAGTTCCCTTGATATTGGGTAGCATCTTACCCCTATTTGGATTAACTGGGGCGATCGCAAAGATAATCGTGCTACAAATGGCTATGCCTCCAGCTTTTGCCACACTGGTAATTGCTGAGACATTCAATCTCGATCGCGATCTGGCAGTTACTGCCTTAGCTGCTGGGGCTATAGTATTACTGGTTACTCTCCCAGTTTGGCTGTGGCTGTTTTGATTTTGAATTTATGCACTGTGATGCAATCCTTAAAACTCCGGGAAAAACATATCTTATCAATAAATTGGGGCGGCGACAGAATAGGAACTATGTGAAAAATGTTCTAACTCAAGAAACGCTTGTATCCTTGAATCATCGCTGCATACCTCTGGTTAATACTATTGATAAGTTCAGTCTGGTTGTACTTCTTGGCAAGACCCCACAAGTCAGCAATCATGACAACACTTCCATCGCTGTTGACTGACCAACCAATATCATAGTTGCCTTCAAGAACAGCAACAATGTCACTTTTGACTGTCTGTCCATTAGAGCCACGGACATCAGCATAACTTTTGACTTCGATACCTAAGCTATGCAGAGATGCTTTCAAGCGTTCAAGATTGGTAATTTTGGTACGCAATGTACTAAAATGACCTGTCTCTATTTCTATTCCTCTTCTCTTCAATCTGATATTTCTGATATCCTTTTTTCTAAAGCTCATGTCTCTTTCATTATCTAATAATAATGATTGCAATTCTTGGAGATTTATAGTGCCTTTCAACTCCTGAATAACTCTATCAGAATTGATAGCTGTTTTAAGAAAATTTAGAGTTTTAGCATTAATCTTATCGAGTAGGAACAACTCTATTGCTGCTCTTACATTGCCTGACCGAGCAAGAGTTTTAAGGATAGATAACGTGTCAACATCGTGTTGCCAATTCAATGCCAATTCTTCTATTTCTACTTTGTCACCAGAGCAAGCCAGTTTTTTTATAATGAACAAAATCTCAGGATCATCTTTCCAATACCTCATTAACGCTCCTATAGCTGCGTATTTTATATTGTCATTAACATTAGATCTAAGAATGGTTTTTAGAATAGGTAGGCTGCTAGGATTATCACCTCCAACTCTCACTAACTCAGCCATTGCTGTTTGATTACCAGACTGAGCAAGAGTTTGAAGAATCTCTAAAGTGCTAGGATCATCACTGCCAACCTGCGCTAACTGTACTATTGCTACTTGATTACCAGACTGAGCAAGAGTTTTGAGATTAGATAACGCTCCAGAATTTTCTTTAGAACTTCTTGCCAGTGCCATGACTGCTTCCTTTGACACATAGGAGGAAGTTGTAGATAGAGCCAAATCTTTTAAAAAAAGTAATGCTTCTGGATTATCTTGCCAAGTATTAGATATTGCTAAAACTCCCTGAACACGAGTTTTAGCTTCTAGACTTTCGTCTTTAGTTAATTTTTGTATTTCTTTAAATACCCAATCACTAGTTTCTGAAATCACCAAACGATTTCTTACTTCTGAAATAATCTTTGCAGATAAAAATATATTTTTCGTAAAAATTTCTTTTAATATAATAACTTTTTTATTAATACCATTTATGCTGATTTCTGTAACGCAACTTCTTCCAATTAAGTATTCAATAATATCAATGACAAATTTTGGTTCAATCATTCCAGCGATTAATCTCAGTACTTCCTGCCAAGTATCATCCTGAGAATGTTTGCCAAAAACTTCAGTTTTCATTTGCTCAATAGATAGAACTTGCGTTTCTTTAAACTGCCATACAAACTCCCAAGCACAGAAATATTCTAAAAAAGTACGGTGGACAAAAGCATAGTAATCTGCACCCAAAAAACACAAGATAAAGTTGCGAGTCCGCAGCTGTTCTTTCATTAACCTGGCAATAGTTCTTGCCTGAGAAACTTCTATGGTTTTCAGATAATCAGTCAAAATCTTTTCTAAATCATTGGCGACAATCAAGTTAGCAGCCAGTCCTTTCTCTGTTGCCTGCATCTGGCAAGCAACATGACGCAACATTGCCTGCTTATCCTTGTAGTCAATCGTTTTGGGATCTAACCTGTGGTCTTCCACTAAGGCACGTTCTACATCCCACTGATGTAGCAGTACCCGTGATGCTTGGTTATAGAGTTCTGGACGATCTCTAGGTAGTTCCTGATTACGGTTAAGAATCGCCATCATTGTCAGTAGCAGAGGATTTCCTGCTAGTTCCCTAATTGCAGAGGAGGTATTGATGGCAGCTTGGAGGCGATCGCGCTTTCTGATTTTTTCAGCTTCATCGTTGAAAGTCAATTCGTGCCATCGGTGAATAAAGTCATCAATTTGGTACTGCTCTAGATCTTGCAGCATAAAGTGACGAAACCCAGCATTTCCGAACCGTTGTGGCTTATAACCAATTACCCGAGATGTTACGATTACGCGCACTTGTGAATAATCGTTTGTGAAGCGATGGATATCAGTGATAACATCCTCTCGTTTCGCTGGATCAAAAACCTCATCCAAACCATCAAACATCACAACTGCATTACCTGCTTTTAAGAGTTTATGTAGTTGAAGCTGATCTAAGCGACAAATAATACCACCTCCTTTGTGGAAGAATTCTAGAAAATCTTTACACTGACCAGAGTCCCGATTACGAATGTAAGTGCATAATTCAATCAGCAGTGGAATCGGTAGTAACGGCAAGTCTTTAACTGGTGACTCTGCCCATTCAAGCGCAATGTATTGCAACAAAGTAGACTTACCCGAGCCTGGATCGCCGAGAATTACCACATATCGACTATTTTGCTTATCATTCCAAATCTCGAATACCCAGTGGGGAGATTGTTGATAATAAGCTTGTTTGTAGCTTTCCGACTCCGTTTGGGAGGATTCTACCTCTAGTTGATTAGTCTCTTTCAATCGCCTTTGATGCTCTTTGGGGATTTCATGAACCTGGGGTAAAAATTTGTGAACTTCCCGCAGATTTTGCGGTATAAACATCCGCCATAATTTCAGTTTATTATAAGCGTAACCGCTCGTATCTAAGCTCTCTAACTTCAGATTGCTGTATTGTTCTTTAATTGCTTCTTGATATTTATATAAGTCAAAACCTGGGTTGATAACAGCAGTTCTTTCTATGTTTTCATTTATTTTTTCCAGGGTGTAAGAATTATAGATATCTCTAAAAGCATTGGATGCTAAGACAATTTCTTTAACTTTAATAATATACTTATTACTTAGCCTCTTCCAGTTAAAATCATCTGGTAGAGGTAGCAATTTCAGTTCAATCCAAATTTTTTCTAATCTCTTAGTCTCTAAAAATTCAGATTGATGATTTAAAACACTACTAAAGACACTTCCTAGTAATTCTTTAACAATTTCATGCTCTAGAAATTTCTTTAGTGGCTGGTTATACTGTTTAATTTGTTGTTCAGATAGTCCACTATCTAGTAAATCATTTTGCACCAACTCCAGAAATTCTCTCACTGCTTTACCAGCAGTAATTTGTATTTCTTCCTTTTTAAATTTCTGTGAAAACTGCGTAGGAATACCCTTTAATACGTCTTTTAATACATCTTTTGCCAAATCTTTTCCTAAATCCTGGGCAAACTGTTGCATTACGGGTTGAAACAGAAAGCCGATAGCGTTACTAACTCCCCAAACAACTAACCAGTCCATAATACCCTTGCCTATCCAAATTTTCGATTCTTCCCTTAATCCCAGCACTGCTTGAACATTTTATACATTTTACTGAAAGCTATGCTTTAGTGATCGCCTCCTGCTGGGTGGAACATCGTTACTCCTTTTTTGTCTAACTTCAGAAAATTGCGTTGCTCCCTCTTATCATTCTAATTTAACCTCTTCCTTCTCTTACTTTGTGTTCTTTGCTTCCTTGGCGGTAGCCTGCGGCAAGCCGCTTTGCATCTACGTAAAAAAAATTGACTTTGACAAATAGTTTTAGCCTTAAACCAAGTGTATTGCTCTATAGATAGGCTATTTGCGCGCGATTCATTAGGATTATTTAGAACGTGGCAAATAGATTGACGTATGTCAGTTAAAGTTCTACAGGATGCTGTCCATAATATGGCAAAGCCTCTGACCAATGAGGACACTTGCCCTCTTGCCAATCGAGATTAGCTAATTCCAAAATACTTGTCACCGTCGCTGCTAACCCAGATTGGGCTTGAATCAGCTGATAATTAGTGTTCCAGCTTGCTAAAGTTTCCTGCCATGCTTCTGGTGTCAACACTCTATCTGACAAACACACGTTTAGTTTAGAAGTATCTGGCTGAAACTGATAAATAGCAGCAAAAATTTGACCACGTTGTGCTGGCATTTCCACAGCAATAGTTTTGGGATTTTGACTTTTACCTACTTCTGACCAAGCTACCGCAGCCAAAGTTGAAATCGCAAATACAGGAATATCTAACTGTTGCCCTAAAGTCCGAGCGGTGACAACACCAATCCGAGTTCCCGTAAAGCCACCAGGGCCTTTGGCAACTGCGATAAAAGACAAATCTGCCCAAGTTTGCGGTTTGATAAATTCAATTAAATATTGATGCACTAAGCTAGATAGATCGCGCCCCAGATTCCAAATTTGAAAGCGAGTTTCACCTGCAAAATTACTAATTGCCAAACCCAATTCGGGAGTGGTGGTGTGTAGTGCTAAAGCGTATTTATTTATTACAAGGTTTTCTAGTTCCGTTGTCAAAGTTACTTAAAATATATATTTTTATAGAGTTAACGTGATTTATTTAAGCATATAACATAGCGGTTCTTAATTAAAAAACTACTGAGTAATAATCAGTCAAACAGTCTTGTTACAAGGTTTGTGAGAGCCAATGCTGTTGACTTTCTAATAGCGATCGCAGCTAGGATGGGGGATTTAGATTACCGCCTTGCTGTCTCAATAGATAGTCCAAAACTCGGTCAATTCGCTCTAAGGCAGCACCTGTAGTCAGTTGAAACTCCTGAAACTGAGATTTTTGTTCCTCAAAATTGCGGTCAAGCTTTAGCATGAGTGCTTCTAATCGCTCAGTTCGTGCCTTTGTTTCCTCTATTTCACTGCCTGCCTTTGTAAATAGGCGTTGCGTGTAAGTGATAAAACTATCAACCCGATCGGAAAGTTGGTCAACCTTTGCCCCTACCCGGTCAATACGTACCTCTAGTTGATCGAGGTGAGATTGAGTACGGTCTTGTTTTATGGTCAACTCATCAAGGTGAGATTGAGTACGGTCTTGTTTTATGGTCAATTCATCAAGGTGAGATTGAGTACGGTCTTGTTTTATGGTCAATTCATCAAGGTGAGATTGGGTACGGTCTTGTTTTATAGTCAACTCATCAAGCCGCCTGTTTGCCGATTCTGCGTAGCTAGCAGTAGATATTAGCAATCGCTTAACAGTTTCGAGTTCATCTTCTACATGGTCTAGTCGCTGTGTGTTGGTCATGCTGTTTTCTCTTGGCTGACTTTTTTATCTTCTACGATCGCTTTCCTGACATCTCGTTTCTGTATCATGAATTCACGATCGCTGATGGACAAAATCTCATTACAGCAGAAATCATGTATTTAACCATATATGTTGTAGGGGCGCAAAGTCTTGCGCCCCTACCGCGTGGTCTATTTAGCTGAAAATAGCTGTAACATACACCAATCATTTTCTATCAAGTCGGCACTAATTCACCAGGACGCAATTTCGACCACTTACCTGTTTCCCGTTTAAAGCTCAGACAACCAACAACATCCCATTCCATTTCAATCACATCATCTTTAGTCCGAATGTTGACATTGATAGAAGGTTCATTCGGATCAAAATTTGGTGTTTCAGTCAAGTGAGGCTGTTGGTGCTGCCCTTCTACGGCATGATAGGTAACACAGCTGTCTACATAGTGGCAGTTCACGCAAATACACATAATAGAACCAACTCCAGGGGCCTTTATTGTTAATCTAACTTAAGCCCAACTGTTATTCATGAGTTGCTGGGTTGATTTTTATTACAATGCACGAATCAATTCCTTCTACCCTCGCTCCCGAAAATTGGCCTTTTAGCTTGGAATTCTTGCCACAACCCGCTTACATGGTAGGTGGTGCTGTCCGAGATGCGATCCTGGGCAGAACTCGTGAATATCTGGATCTAGATTTTGTTATACCATCTACAGCGGTAAAGGTAGCCAGAGCGATCGCTCATCATTACAAAGCTGGTTTTGTGTTACTCGATGCCGAACGACAAATTGCGCGTGTGGTTTTTCCCCACGCTACAGCTGACTTTGCCCAACAGGAAGGAAATAGTTTAGAAGTTGATTTACACAGACGGGACTTTACGGTAAATGCGATCGCTTATAATCCCCATACGCAAGAAATTATCGATCCTCTGCAAGGTTATATAGACTTACAACAGGGCATTTTGCGAATGGTATCACCTGCGAACCTAAAAGATGACCCTTTGCGGTTAATGCGGGGTTATCGCCAAGCCGCCCAACTAGGTTTTACTATTGAGCCAGCTACCCAAGCCGCAATTCGTTCTTTGGCATCACATCTTAGCAAAGTTGCAGCCGAAAGAGTTAGGGTAGAAATTGGCTATCTACTGGCAAATTCTCAAGGTACTCCTTGGATTACAATGGCTTGGGAAGATGGTTTACTTGCCCCTTTCTTCAAAAATGCCACCCGTGAAAGCTTGCTCAAACTAGCAGCAGTTGACACAGCTGCCGCCTTACTCACAGAAAATTGGCAACAACTAGGCGTACAACTGCAAGAATATGTCCGCGATAGTATTAAAACTACTTGGCTAGGTATTGCCAAACTTGCTTGTCTCGTCAACCCAGATCCAGAATTAGCAGAAATAGAACTACAGGAACTAACTTATAGTCGTGCCGAAATCCGAGGTGTAACTACTGCTTTGAAACTGTTACCGCAATTTCAAGTCGTTAATATGTCGTTGCGAGAACAATACTTTTTGTTTCATGATGCAGATATTGTGTTCCCGACTACGGCAGTGCTAGCTGTAGCAATTAATAATTTGCTAGAGGCAATATCTGGTGACAAGTCACTACAGACAGCAGTGGAAACTAAAGCAATGGGCTACCAAATCTTAGCACCTTTGATCGACCGCTACCTTAACCCTGATGATGCGATCGCTCATCCCACTCCTTTAGTAAGCGGGAAGGAGTTGATTACAACATTAGATATTCCAGCTTCGCCAATTATCGGTCAACTGCTAACTGAAATTGGCGTAGCACAAGCTGAAGGGAAACTTTCAACTCCAACAGAGGCGATCGCTTATGCACGTAAGTTACTTGATGGTTAAATATACTTAATTAATTTGAGGCTCAAAGGTTGACTCAATCAAAGTTTCAAAATCTTGCTTCGATTATTGTTTTCCAAGAGTGACAAAACAGAGTTAAAATACCGATCTTTAGAGCTAATTTGTAAACTCAAGTAAAGTACTTGTTTAATAAGGGTTTCAGTAATTTCAGTCAATACAGCACTTATTCGCTGAAACTCAGACCTAGCAATGAGTTGAGTACCCTTCAGATTTTATTTCCGAATCAGCTCTTATGGTCAATCCTTGTAATCACATACATCATTTATGCTAATATGTGCTTGATGTTATGATTGCTTTACGATGTTATTTCCTAATTAGCACTGATGGACAACCGAATGAACCATATATTAAGCTATTGATTTTTATGCTTTAGTTGGTTATTGGTACATTCAATTAAACACTTGCTATAAACAAAGACTTTCAGATTTTTCTGATGGGTGAAGTTTTGATGAATAGCTTTTATTGGACAGGATTAAGTGCTTATGAATGAACAACCTTTAATTTTGGTTGTAGAACAGAGTTTACATGATTTAGAGCTACTTAATTCTCATTTAGGAATATTAAATTTTTCATGTATTTGTACCAAACAAGGGGTGAGGGCTGTGATGTTGGCACAAACTCATCAACCAGATTTAATTCTGCTAGATATGAAGCTATCTAATTTGAGTGCGAACCGAGTCATTGACAATCTCAAAGATGACTCAAAAACTGCTACCATTCCAATCATTGCAGTCACACCTATAACAACAGTACAAAACGAGCGCTTCACAATGCTCACAGCATTTGATGATTGCATTACTAAACCCTATGATTTTAATCAATTAGAAGTGGTAATCAGTCGCCACATCAGTCAGCTAAATTCCTAATATTTATCTTGGGAATAGGTTCGAAATTACCAAGTTCGGGTAATTCTTTGAGAATTACAACAATCCCAGTACGACCTGTTCTTAAATTTGTGTTTGTCATCAGGTAAATGACAGGTTGACCAATAATTTCTTCAATCAAATTTTTTAAATCTGGTTTAATTATTTTTTCTAAATATAATCGTACTTGTTCAGCTAAAGTATCATAACCTCCTTTCAGTAAAGTTTGTTCAGATTGAGTAACCGAGTTTTCTATAGAAATTACGATTTCAGTATCAAAAAAATGACAAATGATTTGGCTAGGAGACTTTCCTAATCTATCATTATATAATTTGATAATTTGCTTTGATATTTCTGTTTCTAATTGTGCGATAGTCGGTTGTATCATTAGTACCTACTATGTAATATTTATCGCTTTAATCGGGAAAATAATTAAATTATCCAATATTATAGATGATTATGTAATAGCTAAGAAAACTAATCACTATTTTATATAAAGTTACTGTATCAATGTGATGTATTTAGTCTGTATTTATTTAAGAATGTTGCCATATTTAATGAAGTAAAATTTGTTAACTTACGATTTGTGCAGTGTTAGGTTAATAACTGGATTTGAGCGTCATTCGATTGGGGTAATCAGCTTATTGTGTGTTCCATAAGCTTAGGCGTAGCTACCGTGCTTTGTATCTCATAACCCAGTACTTAATTAGCCATGTTTATCCAAATGGTCATCACTGACAGAGGCATATAATATTACATCGGAATGTAATGTATATCACAAGACTCTCTATACCTTCCGGTGCAGCTAGTAAGCAGATAAATTTAGGCTCTATTAAAGAGTATATTAGCTACTAAGATAATTTGTAAAAAACTAATACAACATATTTGGCATTAATTCTTAAAAGCCCATCATATTCTTTACGGACCAAGCAACTGTGATTGTCTAATGTCATAACGCTTAGTAATTCCTAGTAAATACCAAACTGGCTCAACTGCGGCTTTGGTAATAACCAAATTACCGCCTGGTTTCATAATCTTGCTATCTACCTGCAAACAACCTTTGTCTAACTGCATATTGCAGTTCTAGTATATTAGACCTCTTGCAAAAGTGCTTTTTGCAAGAGAAGCGAAAAGGGTAAAGGTTAAAGGGGAAAGGGAAAATAACAAACCTTTCCCCCTTTTCCCGACAAATGCCAAGAAGTTCATTGATGTCGCCAAAGGGAGCTGCTAGCTACCTTAATCAGTTTTTATTTTTATGACTCTAAATATCTAGTATGGTATTAGTCATATTGTTGAAAACAATAAATCACACATAAATTTCATAATTGACGATTAATCAAAGTTAATTTAAAGATGAGTTGAAAAATGATTTAATCGATGTATTTTGTGAGAAAGTTAATACAAAGGTATATTCACTGATCTCAAATTCATGGATTCTTTATTTATCAATTCCTTACTTGAAGAGTTGAAAAACCCGGATGCCACAGTGCGCGACAAGGCAACCAGAAAAATCTGGCGGATCTGGTTTCAGCAAAAGGGAATCTATGGGCTGGAAATAATTGACCGCAGTCAAAAGTTACTAGATGCAGGTGAAATTGCTGAAGCTGAAACAGCGCTGACGGCATTAATTAAAGACCAGCCAGATTTTGCCGAAGCTTGGAATCGTCGAGCTTTCCTCTATTACAGTATTGGCGATTATCAAAAATCTCTGGCTGATTGTCAGATGGTTGTACAGATAAATCCAATACATTTTGGGGCGCTTCATGGTATGGGCTTATGCTATGCAGCAATAGGAGAGTATAGTCAAGCTATCCAAGCTTTTCAACGTGCTTTAGAAATTCAGCCCTATTCTCTAGTGAATCAAAAGTTGATTCTAGAATGTACATTTAGATTCAGCTACAACGGCAGATAGGAGAGAGCATCATACTGTTTTATGAATCTGTTATCATCCTCATCAACAACAATTCATCGCCTTACTCGCCATAGTTTTATTCAATACACTTCTAGCTGAATTAATAGCAGTGTTATTGCTGTTTGTACTAACAGCAACCAACTGTCAACTAACAATTCTCGGTTGAATAAAGTTAACTTTAGTACAAACTAGATAGCACAAGCAGAACATGGTGGATTTTTCTAAACGATGTCTACGACGGACTGCGCCTATGTCACTGGTCAAAGACTACAGTTTAAGATGTAACTATCAAAGAGGAGTGGTCTTTAGGCGCTCAGTGGTAGTTAATTGTTGATGGGGATACGGTAGATTTTTTTATGAGTTATGGCATGGATGCCGTGAATGCCATAGCCACAGTTACAGCAATTTTCAAAAAAGACCCTTGGTATCTTATTGCACATCCCAACTCAGCAATTACAATTTTTGCCGATCTTATCTTTTTTACTCTGTTAAGCTAAAAGTTTTTCTAACTATAGCAATCCTAAATGAGTTGTGAAAATCGAGAGACTAAGAGGATATAGAGGTTTTATATTATGTTGTTTACAATCGCCAACGCCGAAGAAAACCACCTTTAGAAGGTTATCGCTTTGTAAATGGTGAATATGTATTGCAACCAGGAAATTTCGTTTGGTTATCAGAGATAGGTTTACCAATTGGTTATGAACGGGGAACCTATCAGGGAATTACGCGGGATTGGTTGTATTGGTATGACAAATAAGGAATCACTGCTGAACAACGCACTCGAAGACTGGCACAAGAGTTGCGGAGGTTGGGGATATATCCAGATTCTTTGAGTTGATTTTGTGGGGTGCGATCGCATTTTAGTTGTGTTTTAGTAAAAGCGATGCAATCATTTATACTATATGTTATTTTATACTTAGCTAATTTCACCATTTTTATTTAAGGAACTTACGTATGAGCATTAGTATTTATGCCTTCTACAACAATAAAGGCGGTGTTGGGAAAACAACACTTTGTTCTAATACCAATTAAAAATGAATCTGCATATAATGGGGAGAAGCAAACTAGGTAAGTTAACAGAACCATGAGCCGCCCATTTAAAATTGCGATCGCCGAGAGCGAAGAGGAACTGAAAAAACGCCTACAAACAGTGTCTTC